>JADLDX010000958.1 GCA_020846515.1 Pirellulaceae bacterium | reverse complement strand
TGGGCAACGCGCGGGTTTTGTTGACTGATCGAGCGGTCGTCGAAAAACTCGTAGACTACTTGATCAGAGCCTCTAAGGTGGAAGGTGCGTCGTGGGAAACATTGTTCCAAGGCTACTCGACCAGTAGTGATGGCCGCCACAACAACACGATCACCTACCTGGTGCGCTTCATAGCTGACAAACCCGAGTACGTCGAACTGATCGAAACTCGCCTGCGCGAGGAATTGAAGCAACGGCCTGAATGGTCGGAAGGCAAAGCCTGGTTGGGGCTCGTTCTGGCCAGTACGCGGCGCTACGACGAAGCCATCGAGTTACTGAAACGCTTAGCCGACAAAGAGGCTAAGCCACCGGTGCCCTATGACGCACTCTGGCTGATCGGCAGTCTGATCGGCGCGCACAAGCCGATGCAGCCACTGGCGGCTCAAATGTACGAAGTGGCTTTGCAGAGTCCTACGAATCGCTCCAATCGTCAGTTTCAGTATTCACTCGAGGGCCGCGCTTGCAACCTCATGGTCGAGACCGGCAACAAGCCACGGGCGCGCGAATTGGCCTTGGCCGAAGTTCAGCGCCGGAAAGAAGCCACTGGCAATAACCAGTTTGGCAACGATGAATACGAAGCTTACGAAAAGATCAATCAAACGATCAGTCTGATTGAATTTCTCAACAAGGTGGATGCGCAGGCCGATGCGGTGAAACTAGGACGAGAGTTCGATCGCTCCAACTTTGCCAAAGCGGCTAACTACTCACGTGGTTCGGAAGCACAATTCGACAGCCTGATGAAAAAGCTGGTGGCTGACATGCGGAAACAAGGCGGTATCGCCTTTCTGGAATCGATGATTGATGCTCAAACCAAAGGACCATTCGCGGTTGATCTAGGGATATCGGTCGATGAACGACCATTCACCAGTGGAGGCTTGAAATCGCTGTGGATCGACATGCTGGAAGAGGTAGCCGGCCGGCCCGATCAGGCTCAAGCTCTGAAGAAGTTGGCCACCGATCTTCAAACGCTAGCCGATAAGAGAGCCCAGGACCCAAGCGTCCGCACCGCCCTGGCAATAACTTCCAGCCTCACCGGTGCCAACGAACCTCTCGATCAATTGGTCAAGCAGATTCGCGCTGGGCAAATTCTGCGCACTCAACCTGTCGACCCGCCCAAAGCCGATCGCGACACGAATGCTAAACCGACGCCTGCTGGGAACTCGCCTGCTAATAACTCTGCTGCTAATAACTCTGCTGGAAACTCGGGCGCGGTGACGATCGCCGATGCGCACCTGGCCACCATCGCGTATCTCTTTTGGCAACGTCAGGCTGAAAAGAGCACGCCGGATGCCGCGACCAATCAAATGGAGAGCCTGGTCGAGTGGATCGATCAACACGTAGCCACTTGGCCTGGTTCCGCACGCATCCATCTCCTGGCTACGCTGGGACAGCAGTTCATCGTTCGCGAGGACAAGGCGAGCGCATCGGCCATGTGGAGCAAGTGTATTCCAGAATCTGATAGCACCCAGTCAAGTATCGCTCAGTCGGGCATTACCCAGTGGATGCTGGTCGATCTGGCGATGGCGGCCACCAAGGCTGATCTGCAGGATCTGTCGTTCCAAGCCCTGGCTGCGCTTTCGAAGGCCTCGACCCGCGCGCCAGAAGTTGCCGGCCAACAGCCAACCAATTCGTTGGGTCAACTGCTGGGCAATCTGACACAGCCCAACCGAGTGCGCAGTTCTCGGCCTAACGTTGAGAGCGACTCAACTCAGGAGCAATTGGCGCAGCGCGTGATTGAACTGGACAATCTATGGACGACCAAAAAGATCCCGTCGGAGAAATTGATCGAGCCACTGGTGGCATTGGTAACTCGCCAGCCCGGACAACTCGATCCGTTGGTTATCAAGAGTCGTGTGAACAGTAACCGTGGCTTAGACGCGGACAGTGTCTTTGATCGCCTGGCCAAACGGGCCGCTCAGTGCCAACAAACGGATCTGCTGCTAAGCCGACTCGCACCAAAGTCATTGGTTGGGCGGTTGATGACGGCGCTGGCCCATTTGCGAGCCGGGCAAGGCAAGCTTGCCAGTGAGATCATCGTTTCGATAGACAAGACCACTTTGGGTGCAGCGCCTCGAGAATTTCTGCTGCAAACCTTATTGGTTGGTTTGGAGAATGCCGATTGTCGAGCCGCCGCTGCGGAACTGTCGCTGAGTTTCATTGATCAGAACCGGCCGGCCGAACGATACGCCGAAGTGAGCCCGTTTGATAGTTTGGCATTGCAAGTTGCCAAACAGACGGTGAACCAGAATCTACCTGGCGAGTTGCAGAACGCGGCCATCAAAGCCTACTTGGACCTCTGTCGTCATAACAATGCCCGATACTCCGGTACCTCTGGTATTCAGATTTCGCTCGGCCAGTTTGAAGAGATCGCGCGCATGCTGCTGTCGCATGGCAATACGGCTGATGCGTTGAAGTATTTGGCTGAGCGGCAAGCCGCTTATAACTTGGGGATGGATCGCGAAAATGATTGGGTAGGTAGTTGGGCCTTGGAAGCCCTCAACGGTAACAAGAATCTAGCGGAGACGTATAAGATTTTGGCGGATTGGACATTTGAAGGTGACGGAGCACTGCGATCGATCGTCGCATTTGCCCATCGAGCACCTTTGCCAGATTGGATTCCTGTCGAAGTTGGGGGCGCTTATCCAAATTTCGCGCCAACGGTAGATCCCCAAATGCCGCTCATGTCGAGCTTTTATTTTATGGCCAAGCTGGCTGAACAGACGGATCAAGTCAGCGACTTGATCAATCGTTACACCGCAGCTCGGGCTCAAGGCCGGGCCGGTGCAACCGTCGGCTGGGCCATCGCCTTGGCTACTCAAAAACAAAAAGTGCCCGATGACTTGTTGGCTGAGATCGACAAGCGATGGCCGACAATTGCTCCGGCTGAAAACAATCAACCCAAGTCGATGGCGCCGCTAGCAGAATTGCAGTTGGCCGTTTTATTGGCAGACGATGCCGAGCGCGCGACGTGGGCCAAAGCGACCGTTCAGCAAGTGGCTGAGCATGGTCACAAGGCCGGTCGCACGTATATCGCGCCTTGGGTGGCTCGGTTCCAACACGAACGCGGTTGGTCGGCCAGTACTGGCTTAATGCCAGCCGCGCAGCTCAAACATTGGCAGGCCTCGAACTCCGGAAACGCCAAGGACTTTTACGAAGGTAAAACGGTGACGACCTGGTTGACCGATGGCCAGCAATCGATCGAACACTTGTGTGGCTTTGCTACCGACTGGTTATGGCTACGCTATCCACTGACCGGCAATTTTCAGTTCGAGGTGGAAACTCAAGACGGTGGCTATCGTGAATCGGAGTTGTATGTCGGTGGGCTGCGATTCTCATATAGCGGCAGCAATGGGTATGTCGATGTGCAGAGCGAAGATGGTCGCGATTGGATACGCAAAAAAACTCAAGCCATCAAAAAAGGCGACTGGAACAAGCATCAGGTAACGCTCGACGATCAGTATCTCAGTTATTCAATCAACGGTAGTGCGATCTACCGCGAAGCGCGTCAGCCTGGTCCTGTCTGGATCGCCCTACGATCGTTGGGTGTGCGGCAAACAACCGCGCGGCACATCACATTATCCGGCCAGCCCAAGTTGGCACGATCGGTCAGTTTGCTTGACAGTCAGCATATGCGTGGCTGGAGTGGATACTATTATTCTCTGCCACTACCCTCCAGTGGCCTTGATAAGGCCAGTGCCGAAACAAATGGTGAAGACGGCAGTTTTTCGCGAACCGGTCCGGCGCTGGATGATCTCCAGAACCTAACCTGGACGGTTCAGGATAAGGAATTAATCAGCGGCGGTAGCGCGAGTGGTGGTCCTGGCCAGCAGTGTATGCTGCAGTTCTCAAAACCGCTGTCGACAGGCGATAAACTGGAATATGAGTTCTTCTATACTCCAGGAGCTTTCGAAGTGCACCCCTGTTTAGGACGCACGGCGTTCGTGTTGCGTCCTGACGGCTTGCGCAAGCACTGGACGACTGAGCCCAATACATCTTGGAAGACTCCAGCCGACTATGAAGTCAAGATAGACGGCCAGTCTGCGTTGCCGTTACGTGTCGATGATTGGAACAAGATTGCGCTAGAGACTACGGCAGATCGTATCAAAATTCAACTCAATGGTCAGTTGATTCTGGATCAAGCCTGGGATTACGCGATTCCCAATGCCAACTTCGGTCTGTTTCACTATCAAGACAAATCGAAGGTACGCGTACGCAATATACAGCTGTCGGGCACATGGCCAGAGTCGCTTCCAGGAAAACTGCTCGAATAGCCCATCGTTTAACAGTCAGCCGCAGGCGTACTTGACTTACTGGGGCAGCGTCCTGGTGCGGTGGTGAAGAAACCGGGGGCTAGCGCCCTGCGGCTGATGGGGCCCATCGTTTAACAGTCAGCCGCAGGCGTACTGGCTGCTGCTGGAGTACGCCTGCGGCTGACTGACGCAATACCGTTCACATTTAAGCGGAGCAGTGCAAGCTGCCCGGTGTTTCACCGAGAAAAGCCAGGCGGAACCGGACGGCTTGCGCCGATTCCGCTGTCAGCCGTAGGCGTACTTGGTTTACTTGGGCCGGCGTCCTGGTGCGGTGGTGAAGAAACCGGGGGCTAGCGCCCTGCGGCTGATATGGTGCGGCTGATGGGGGTGTTCTCAGTAGCAGCACAATCGGCGGCCGGGCAGTTGGATGGTAAACGGAAATGTCACGGCGGTTCGTCCGTCGATCGGTAGCACTTTGTCCGGCGAAACTCGGATGGAATTCACCTGGCTGCGATTGATGATCACGGCTACCATCGGTGAGAGTAGCTGAATGGCCAGTTGATCCCGACTGATATCTGCCTCGAGTCGATTGGCGACGACGATGCGGTTGCCGTCGGGCTTGGGTTCGTGAAAGTAGCCCTCATCGTCTCGCGTGCGTTGTCGTCCGACTTCGTTGCAACCGCGCAGCGGAAAAAGTACCTGCGAAAATTCTTCATTGCTTTCTAATTCACAACGCATCAAGCGGCGCGTGCGCCGCAGGTATTCGCTGGTCTTTATCTGAAAATGATGCTGGTAGTAAGGTGGTCCCACGGCATCGCCCCAACGATCGCGACAGTAGCATTCATGCCCAGCCAGTTCGGACCAGAATGGGGCGATCTCGTCAGGACCAGCGAATAGAGGAGCGTAGCTTTGAAATCGCGGTAGCTGCTTCCACATGTCTAGCAACTCGTCGGCGCGCTGGACCGAGTGCATGCGTAACTGTACTTTCTCTGACCATGTCGACCAGTTCTTTTCGAGATCGATGCAGATCAGTTGGAACACCAGGGTTGGCTGTTGGGTACTCGACAGGCCATTGCGCTGGCAGAACTGGGCGATTCCGGCCGGACCAGACGCATCCGCATGCCAATCTGCGAGGAATCGGCCGGATAGCTTCTCTGGGCTGGGCGACAGTTCGGACACAATGATTGCTGAAAATAGAAAGTGGGTTCTGCGAAATACTTGATATGTAAACTAAATGGTTTGCCTGAATCGTCTTCACTCGTGCGCCGTTCAGGATTGGCCGCATATTCTGCCAGCCGTCGCGATGCGAATGAGTACCAGACCGGCTTTGAGAATTCCTAAACCTGCAATCACTAGCACTGCCGCCTCGATCACGCGTGGTGATTCAAGATCCGTGATGAACAAGAAACTCATTCTCAAGACGTACATGGCCACCAGCACCATCAACCAACCCATAATTTCACGAAACCATAACATAGATTTACCCTTGCCTTATTGCCCCTCGCGTGATTGCTTCTGCTGGCGTACCAATATCGACTTCAGCTCACGGTAATGATACAGCACATAACTCGATTTCACGAATAGACCTGCCTGGGCGCGAGTTTGCGCGCGCCATTGGCCGATGGAGAGTATGACCAGTCCAAAGGCAGCCAACATAAAAACCGTTGGACCTGGCCAAAGTGTCCCGTCCATTTCCAAAGATCGATCCCACCACTGGGTGCGACGGATGGGATTGATGGGCAGCTGAGCAAAGGCGAACGTCGCTAACAAAACCAATATGAGCAGGCGGAAAGCTCGACCGATCAAATGGAAAGTCAGTCGTCCAGCCGATTGCGTTGATAGAGTGGTGCTGATCAACCGGGTGCTGGTCGCCGCGCT
>JADLDX010000957.1 GCA_020846515.1 Pirellulaceae bacterium | reverse complement strand
CTCGGTATTCCGTGCCGCCGGGACTGGAAGCAGTTACGCGATCGATCGAGTAAATTTCCATGCCCTGGGGCCGTCTGTAACTGGGAATAACTCGGTATTCGATCTGGTTCCCGGTCATGCGAATAGGTTCGGGTAACTGACGAAACAGATTGACGATGGGCGAGCAATGCAGACTGATCGTATCGTTACTCAGTTCGCGTTGGATCCGCGCGTTGGCTTTACTCAAGTAGATAACGATGTCCAGGTCCTGGCGAGCCACCTGCGAAACATGCTTGCCCAGATCCAGTTCGAGGAAGCGGAACTTGTCTGCGACCGCGAAGAACTCCCACAAGAAACGATAAGCTGCAATCGTGCGTGCATCATGACTGAGCAACGCTTCGTTTTCGGCAAACCCCAGTGGTCGGATCGAGGAGGCCGAAAGGTATGTTCCCGTGGGTGCCGCCGACGAAAACAGCCCCACGCCGATGGTGTCACGCAACCAGGCTTCATACAGTTCGTTACCACAACTATCGGCACTGCCCATATACAACGGCAGTTTCGAAAGATTCATTTTCTGGATCGGCAGCTTATCAGAATCGCTACGCAGTCGCAGACGTATAGCGGCTTCCACGCGCGAGGTCCAAGTGGGCTCGACCGGGAAAGTGAAGGGCGGCTTTTGATATTCGGCTTGCGTGATCGAAATAGGCAAGACACGCGTCGCATAGCAGGTACGGAAGGCGCACGCCTGGCCATCGACATCTTCGGTTTCCAGTCGAGCATGCCGCTGAATAAAAACGCCATCAGGGTTCTCGTGCGCCAACTCGGTCGCTTTGAATCGGCAGATACCCACTGGCGGAACCGGAGACACGTAATGGGGATAAAGCACCTGCAGCATGGACTGGCATACTTCAGGAAATTCATCCTCGATCTTTAAACGTAAGCGTGCGCATAACAGTGCAAAAGATTCAATGAGTCGGGCGACGTGGGGATCTTCCAGCGTATCGCCGGTCGACATTCGCAAGCGCGAGGCGATCTTGGGGTAAAGCAGAGCAAACGCGCGGCCCTCCTCGCGAATGAACTTCAATTCCCGATTGTAAAAGTCCAACAATTCGTCGATCATCGGCGAGAATCTCCAACGCGAAACTCACCTAAGGGCGCTAAGCATTGTGATTCAAAATTCACCGGCTCGGGAGCTGGCTCCGCGTAGAGTGTACCTTCGATACGGAAATGCAAGGCACCTTCGTTGGATGTAGACGACATGATGACGCGAACCTGCTGGAAGCGAGTTTCGAAGGTACGAATCGCCTCTTCGATGCGTTTGCGCATATATTCCTTCTGATCATTCGACCCTAATTGCGATGCACCGAAGTCGGGGATGCCGTAGTTAAGCACGCTGCACCGTAATTCTTCCAGATCGGGTGGGCAGTTAACCAGCGACACTCGGGTATTGAGCAGGTCCTCCAGATCACGCCGTACGCTAGCGCGCAACTCGCGAATACGCTGGGCTCTCTCCGGCGGAGTTTCGACCGTTTGCTTGGGTTCGAAGTCCAGCAGGCGATCGAGAATACTGGGCAGCAGTAATTGATTTGGGCGAATGCGACTCATGCGGGTGGAAGCCAATCTACGGTCCCATCGGAATCTTCCTGGCTGCCGTCTGGTGCATGCTCCGAGTTGCCGACAGTATCAGAACCATTAGCAGTCTGTGCTGGGGCAGGTGGATGAGCGGACAAACTTTTCATTTCCATCATGGCCACGTATCGGTCGTCCAGGGCAAGCATGCGTTGGCCGATACCTGTGACGGCCGATGCATCATCGCCTTCCCAGTCGGTGGCTCGACTAAGGCGATGCGCATCGGTCCAAGCGCCAGCCTGTGGGCAGGGATAACGCACGGGTACGTAGCTTTCGCCTTTAGGGCCACCGGCCACATCGATGGATGCTCGTCGCCAGAGCAGATCCATCGGGCGTTCAGGCGGCGAGAGCTGCACCATGGTGACCGCTTGCCAAGGTACCCAAAAGTACTTGCCGTTGGCGGTGATGACTTCGAGCGTTCCACGAAATCGATCATCCAAGTCTTCGATGCTTTCAAAGTTCTCGTCATTGCATTTGCCGGCGACAGGCACCTGCAGATTATTCATCGCCTCGAGTAGGGCAGGGCAGTCGGTCAATTGTTTCAGCCGTAGCGCGCCACAGAGCTTCAATTGCTCTTGGACGGCCGGCGGCAAGGCAACGACCAACTCGGGCGGTCGGCCTTCGCCAATGACCTGCTCTCGAATGACTTCGCCCCGTATTAACTGTCGCAGCAATTGGGCGCGCAGCGTATGGTTTTCCGGATGCTGAACGATGACATCCAGTTGCCGATCGGCGCGTTCCCATTCACCCTGAAAGCAAAGGAGTTCAGCCAAAAAGAAGCGAGCATTCAAGTCGCTCGCATTTCGTTTAACTGTGCTCAATTGCTCCTGAACGGCTTCAGCCAGGCGACCTGATTTGAAAAGTTCCTCAGCGGTCATGTGAATTCTTTCTTCGGGCTTCTTTGAGCTTTTTGGGGGGTGTTTTTATGGAGCCTAGGTACGCGGTGTCTGGCGCGATCAGGTGTTACGGGAAACGAGCTTTTGGTCTTGGAGTACGACGAGGGCGTTGACGTCTTCGAAGCCAAAGTGTGGGGCGATGTGCAGGATGCTCTTAAATTCGCCGGCCGCACCTGGCAATTTCCAGATCTTGATTTGAGCATCGCGCAGCGGCTTTTCGGCACGAATGCTTAGTTCCGCATCGGAGTCGCAAATGTAATCGGCCAACCAGTTCTGCAAGAGTCGCTCCAATTCCTCGGGACTATTGCAACTACCGATCCGGTCGCGCGTGATGAGTTTGACATAATGCGCAAACCGGGAGGCACACAACATGTAGTTGAGCATCGTAGAGATGCGAGCATTGAAGCTGGCTTGCTCGTCGTTGTAGAGCGCAGGTTGTTGAATGGTGGCGGCGGAATAAAAGGCCGCGATCGGCATATCTTTACAGGCACACAGCGGCATAAAGCCAAGTTTGGAAAGCGAGCGTTCAAAGTCATCACTAATAACCATGTCCGTTACCGGTTTGGTAACGGCGTCGCGCGGCTCGGTTGAGAATGCATCATAAGTAGGACCAAGTACACGACCACCATGATCAGAACCGCGCTGGGCGCCTCGAATATCCGCGAACCAAGAGCCTTCTGAAAAAGCACGCAGCAACACTTCCCCCGCGCCAAAAGCCGCGCCGCCCCACAGGTATTCTTTCGACGAACGCACCTCTTCTTCAAAGCCAAATCCAAAGTAGCGCGAATAACCTGGACGATACGGACGGCGCATCAGCATGCGTGGCATCGCCAGGCTCATAAAACGAGCTGACTCGGCGCCGCGAAACTTCTTCCAGCGAAAGAAGCCTAGGCTGTTATGCAACTGTTCATAAGGATCTTGCTCACGACGCTGGGAGTCGCGGGCACCTTGCGGTGGTCGCAGGTCACTAAAGGCGTCCTCTTCGAACATGGTCGGGTGCGCATTGGCGATCATGGGACAAAAGGAAGCTTGCCCAACTTCCGCCAATCGCGTCAAAATCTCGATATCGTCGAAGGGATGCTCGCGAGTCGGTTTAGGATGGATGGCGTAATCCAGGATGATCGACGAAAACGGATTGGCTCCCGCTTGTCCAATGCCTTCCTGATGAACTTTGCGGTAGATCTCGCTTTGATCGAACTCGTTGGCATTTTCGAAGTCCCGACGGAGTTCCGACCAGGTTACGTTCAACACCCGAATAATGGTCGGCGCACCGCTCCAGCGATCCTGACAATTGGCAAGATGGGCCAGGCCGCGCCAACTGGCTTCCAGTTTCTGAAAATCGGCATGGTGCAATATCTGATTGAGTTGCTGGCTGACACAGCGATCT
>JADLDX010000956.1 GCA_020846515.1 Pirellulaceae bacterium | reverse complement strand
TCCGTCGCTGTCCAAGGCGATGGCAAGATCGTCGTGGGAGGGGATGGTTACTTGTCCGGCGATAAGGTGGCAGTGATCATTCGCTTGCTGGGTAATGGATCATTGGATGCTACCTTCAATATTGATGGCATGTACGAGCAAAGCTTACATGTCGGATGGATCGAAGAGATCGCTTTGGGACCCAATGGCTCGATCGTTGCGGTCGGCACCGCGCGCCCAGAAAATCAGACAGGGGATTTTGCAGTCTTGAAGGTAGCCGCTGATGGCGCGCCCGACGCAAACTTTGGCGACAACGGTATGGTGACCGTCAATTTCTCAGGGCATCAAGACATCGCCCGTTCGCTACTGCTGTATGCCAACGGAAAGATATTGGTGGCTGGATCGGCCGGCATGGGCATGCATAATGATTTCGCTTTGACACGCATCATTGGGCAGAGCCCCGCAATTGGTGCTCCAGGTCGGTTTGGTCGTCCGACCGACGTCATGTTTGTGAATCCATCGACTACGCCCAACCCCCGGGAGAACTTGCTCAGTTCAAGCGGCCAACTGCAAACCGCACCACAACCGCAGGGCGAAGCCCAGGTGCACTCGGCCGCTTCCGGATCGGTTAAGTCGCCCGCGCCCAGGGCTGCGAGCTCAAGCCGAAATGCATCTGTCCATGACAGCTTGTTCGCTCTTTTCGGCGAAGACGAACATGACGCACTGATTGCGGCGCATTTGCGATAGCTGGCCTTGACTGCCACTGGTTCTCAAGCACGCCCGGTGGGGCTCTCCGGACTATCCCGGGCGTGTAGCCGCCATCCGCTCTCTCTAGTGCGCTGGCCTGGATTCGACTACGCTAAGCACGTTGATACGACGGCTAATGCCATGTCGGCTACATTCTTGGCGGACAATGTGTCGGTGAGTAGGCGGATAAGATCCAATGGGAGATGGAGGTGTTTATGTGGCGGCAAGTGCTAATATCGGTCCTGCTGATCGCCGGTTCCGTAGCCTGCGCAGCGGAACGACCGCGTCTGGCTGTGCTCACCGATATCGGTGGTGATCCTGACGACCAACAGTCGCTCATTCGCTTGTTGGTCTATGCCAACCAGTTCGACATCGAACTCCTCTTGGCCAGCGCCTCGGGCACACGTGGCGAACTCAAGGACTCCGTCACTAGAACCGATTTGATTCTTGAGACCATCCGTCGTTACGAACAAGTCTTGCCTAAGCTCCGGCAGCATGAATCGAATTGGCCAGATGCCGACACGCTGCGCGAAAAGGTAAAGTCCGGCAATCGATATCGCGGGCGTGAGCATATCGGTGAAGGTCACGATAGCGCTGGTTCGCAAGCCTTAATCGCGGCTGTCGATGCTGGTTCTGTCACTCGTCCGTTGAACATTACTGTTTGGGGCGGTCAGACCGATTTAGCTCAAGCCCTGTGGAGTGTCAAACACCTGCGTGGCTCTGAAGGCCTGAAGACCTTCATCAGCCGACTTCGCGTCTACGATATCAACGATCAGGATGGCATTGCCAATTGGATGCGCCAAGAGTTTCCTGGCATGTACTATATTTTGGCCAGCGCTCCGGCTGGCCAGGATAAGCGTTTGGGCACCTATCGTGGCATGTACCTCACAGGCGACCCATCGCTCACAAGTCTACAATGGATTGACGCAAACGTCCGCAGTATGGGATTGCTCGGTGAAGCCTACCCAGTGAAGACTTGGACAGCGCCAAATCCACATAGTTGCTTGAAGGAAGGTGACACGCCCTCTTGGTTCTTCTTTTTGTCCAAGGGCGGCAACAACCCAAATGATCCGACTCAACCGGGTTGGGGTGGCCAGTTCCGACGCGCCGAGGACGGTTGGTATGAAGATCTGCCTGTCACCGATAACTTTGATCCGCGCACTACGGTCAGTCGCTGGCGCCCTGATTTTCAAACCGACTTTGCCTTGCGAATGTCTTGGTGCAAGTAACCGGTGCAGGTAACTAGTGCGAACAACCCTCGATCACATGCATTCTTTAAACACCCCACAGCTTAGTTAGGAAACGCCGATGACTCTTCATTTTTGGATCGCCGCCAGAGCCTGCCTGATGTTCACGCTCGTCTGTTGTCTCTCCAGTCTGATTACCGAACCGCTATCTGCCGTGGAAGGTCAAGACAAATGGCAGCCGTTGTTTGATGGAAAAACGTTTGAAGGCTGGGAGGGAGATATCGATACAGTGTGGCGCATCGAAGATGGAGCCTTCACCGCCGGTTCTCTTAAGAAGAAGCAAGCAGATAATAATTTTTTGGCGACCAAGAAACTGTTTGCAAATTTTGAACTCAAATTGAAGTGGAAATTAGAAGGCACGGAAGGCTTCGTAAACGGCGGAGTTCAATTTCGATCAAAACGTATTCCCAACCACCACGAGGTCATTGGCTACCAGGCGGATTTAGGCGCCGGTTACGATGGTGCGCTCTACGACGAAAGCCGCCGCAAGACCATGCTCATGAAGCCTACTGCCGAAGTGCTGGCCAAAGCCACCAAGCCACTTGGGCAATGGAATGACTATCGTATCCGCGCTGAAGGCAAACGCATTCAACTGTGGCTCAACGGTATTCAAACCGTCGACTACACCGAAGCCGATGCCAACATTGAACAAACCGGAATCATTGCTGTTCAAATTCATGGCAACGCCACCTCAGTCGTCCAATACAAAGATATATCCATTCAAGAGCTAAGCACGTCGACACGTTTGTCTGGGGATTAGAGCACATCCCTCGTGAACAGGAACCATAAATGATAGGCACGAGCTTTTGAACCGAATTATTTTTTGCCTCATGATTATCTGCTTGCAAGCCCTATCTGAGAGCATCTAGAATCTACCGAGTTTTGTGAATTGATATTCTCCCCTCACTATCGAATGCATAACTAAAAAGGTTCTAACGATGAATCGCCCGCTGGCCCTTGGGTTTTTGCTTTTCTGTTTGATGGCTGGAAATGTACGATCTCAGGATCAAGCTGATGCCACGCCTGATTTGGACGAGGGCCTGACTCAAGAACAACTGATCGACAAGATAGGACTCAAGACACAAACGGGAACTATCAACCTGCCTGGTGGTCTGGCTCAACTGAAGTTGCCACCGAATCTCGAGTATCTGGATCCTGCCCAAACCAAGCGGGTGGTCGAAGAGTTGTGGGGCAATCCTCCTGGCGATAGTTATCTGGGCATGATCGTGCGTAGCGCTCGCGATGTCCTATCCGCAGACGGCATCTCCGCGATCATCACGTATGATGACTCCGGCTACATCTCCGATAAAGATGCGGCGGCTATCGATTACAACGAGTTACTTTCGACTATGCAGGCCGGGGAGAAAGAAGAGAACGAAGCTCGACAGGCGCAAGGCTTTCCTAACGTGCATCTGGTCGGCTGGGCTGAATCGCCGCGATACGATGCGGCTTCCAATAAACTCTATTGGGCGAAAGAGATTGCCTTTGGCGGCGAACCGGAACACACGTTGAATTACAGCATTCGTGCTCTGGGCCGCCAAGGCGTGCTTGAATTAAATTTTGTCGGTACCATGGAACAGCTTCCTCAAGTGAAGTCTTTGGCACCTGAGGTTATGTCAGCCGTCTCTTTCACCGCTGGCAATCAATACTCCGACTTCAATTCCAGTACTGACCGTGTGGCTGGATATGGCATCGCGGCCTTAGTGGCGGGCGGTGTCGCCGCGAAAGCCGGCTTCTTCAAGGTCCTGCTAATTGGCCTGCTGGCCGCCAAAAAGTTTGTGGTGATTGGTGCCATTGCGCTGTTCGCGATCGTGGCAAAATTGTTTTCCTGGCGGAAAAGGACAGCCTGAGCTGGAACTAACCCTCCGACTTCGCCTCGTGCTGCGCAGCAGCAAACTAACCCTCCCGCTGCGTAGCAGCGGGAGGGTCGACCCGCGGCAGCGTGGGCGGGGAGGGCTGTGGACGAATCGCTCCGCGACTCGTGAAGCATTTCGCTGCAGACTCGTCTGTGCGGCGCACGCACCCTCCCCGAAAAAACAGGCTGCAGCAGCGCCTGCTTTTTCGACCCTCCCGAAGGGCCCGAAGGGAGGGTTAGTTCAGCAGCAGTTTCATCGCAGTTTGGACCAACGGTTGATCCATTGTGCCGCTGTGCGATTCGTCAGCTTATCCACTCGATCCCACTCATCGACTGGCATAGCAAGCACGTCACTGGTTGTGGTCGCTTCACCTTCACCCGTGACCGCTTGGTTATTCAAGAAATTAATGACGAGTAAAGCGTCGATGGCCGAGACGACGCCGTCACCATTGACATCCCATCGAGGTTGACCGTTTGCCTCAATGAGTGCCAGGTCCGAGGCTGATAAGACTCGCGGCCCCGTGCCATTCAATTCATTGATAACCAGCAGCGCGTCTAAGGGCGTGACGACGCCGCTGACATTCACATCTAGTGGATTGCGGAAGTACTGCCATGCCGAAGGAAACTGACCCAGCGTTGCCGCCACTATCCCATGCATCAACACACCGTTGGCATCAGTGGCCACAATGCCAAGATAAATTTCGCCATCGCGCTCAAGAGCGTCCGTGAGAGTCATGGTGGTAAAACCGCGGCCTTGCAATATGTCCAGATCGGCCGCAGCCGCTGGTGTGTCGAGTTCGATGCCCAGCAAACTGGCCAACGCCTGGTCTCGAACGATTACGGCATATCCAGCATCATCATCGACCAGGATAGCGTACCCCGACGCCTTGATGGCCCAGAGGTTCTCAAAACCGCCCTGCTCTACCAAGTTGCCTTGCATGTCCCATAGCACTAGCCGTGAGGTCCCGGCACTGACTATAGTCGACCCTGTATAAAAGTTCTGGCCGTTCGATCGGCTAATTCCGACGGGGCCAGCGAAGCTGGCCCCTGCAGGCAGCGTCAATGCCGTCTCCGTCACCGCAAAGTTTTCATCGATCCAAGCGGCGACGGGTAATGCGTTGTCTGTGCCCATCAACACGATCCCATCGGCCGTCGCTTTGGCACTGGAATAGATCTCGCCGTCCAGGCTTACTGAGTTCAATACACTACCGTCTGTACCGTACCGCACCACGCGGATGGAAGGATTGGATTCAAATACCACCACGACGGAGGCGTCTGAGCGTTGGTAACCAGCCAAGGGCACCACATTGCCCAGGGCGACAGACAAGTTCGCATTGATCCACAAGATTGCCTCAGTGCGCGCATCTGCGAACGTGGCGAAGCCGATACCGGTATCAGCATCCCAAGCTTTTTCAATAACCGCATCTACTGCGCCGGTTGGCAAAACCATCGATTGAGAAGTTGTTCCTAGCGATGTCCCCTGTGGATGCAGACCGGTAGTCATAATCGAGTTGTCGACGACCATGGAGATTTGTCGATATTGTGGCTCAGAGCCGGTTACCAGACTGGAGTCCAGGAACGTATTGATGGCCAGTTCAGAAATCGGCGAGTCGAAATTGAGAAAGGCCTGGGCCGCCAGGACGGCTCGCGCCTGTAGCGGTTCCATCACCAAATGCCTTTTAGAACCACCGGTTACCATCGTTTGCCTGCAGATTTGAAGATTAAACCACGCATCAAGGACAAGATTCGCACTCTCCGAGAACACCTCACCGCCTAGTTACCCAGGCCGCGGCCCAATCTTGCACGCACGTAGTCGAGTCGCTCCGCGACTCGACATATTTCCCTCAAAGAGTGCTTAGCGCGACAGCCGTCCGCAATCGGTCATGCTAATCGCCGCCGAGCGCCTCATCCTTCTGATCCATTGGCCAGCTATTGAGCATGGACCGCAGCCTCGTGAATTCGGGCTCTGCGGAATAGATCGGTTGGGATTTTGAGCTAGAAATATTTGCCATCAGCTGCAGGCCATCGTCATCGCTGAGATCCTTCAGTGACTGCGTACACCAAGGGCATTGTTTCAGATGCTGCAAGTCCTCGGGATCGACTTCGCGCTCGTCGTCCAACCAGGCTCGCAACTGCCTGGTCGTGAGGCACCGAACATGTTCACTTTTCGCACGTTTGCGTGAGGGCGAGTTAAAGTTCATAAGCTAGCGCTAGGCACATGAGCCAACGGAGTTCGGGTTAAAACACATTAGGTAGACGAATCGCTCCGCGACTCGTCCATTTCCTATCAAATGCTTGATGCAAACATGCGGTTGTCACAACTTGCTCGCGATTCACAGGCTTGTTCAGGCGTTCATTTAAGGCAGCGTGTCATCGGCCAGGCGGGCCACTTCGAATCGCAATCGCTTCAGCACCCGACTACGAGCCACATAGATCCGGTCGACACCAATTCCCAATTGTTCTGCTACGTGTTCTGCCGGTATCTTTTGTATCCAAGACATCTCGAACATGGTCCACGTTTCTTCATTAAAGTGCAACTTGCTCCGCTCGAGCGCCTTAGCAAATATGACTTGCTGAAACTGCTCATTCCACAAGCTTTCCAACCGTCCAGCGTCTTGATCTAAGTCTCCTGGATGCGTAGCCACGTCAATTCTCTTTTTGGCATAGCGGCGAATCTCGTTCAGTACAATTCGAGCCAGCCAATCGCGAAACAATCCCTTGGAACGATCGTACTCAAAGTTGCGAATCGCTTTGGCCACTCGTAGCAGCACCTCCTGGGTAACATCTGCAGCATCCGATGCCTGCAGTTCATGCGATCGGCAATAGTTGTAGATCAGCGGACTATATACATCGACGAATTCCGCCCATGCCGATTCGTCCGCATGATCTCGCAATCGAAACACCAAACTCGGTGGCGTCGTGGCATCTATCTTGCGACTCAAGTAATTACCCTTCGATTCCCGAAACCTTGCGCGACTGTTTTGGAGAATGACAATTATAACCAGAAAAAATCTCTAACCCGCATCTTAGAGAACTGCCCCGCAGCAGGCTTGTCTCGCAGCAGTGCACGCGACTGGGCCAACGTCGAGACTCTTGGACATCGCGGAGTTCCCCCCCAATCATTCATTTTTGACCAAAGTACAAAATTCGCGCGCAAGATATAGGACTTACGCAGGTAACTCAGGCGGAAACGACTCTTTAGGTATTGGCCCTTTGCGTCTTTTATCCAACGCGTATTGGTCCATCCGGACACGTTCCAACATGGCATTGTCAAGCTGAGCTTTCAAGCTGACTTGTCCATTCCCGCAGCCTACCCAATGCAGACCCCCTCTTCCTTCGGTGACACTTGATGCATCCAGAATCGCCCCTCTCGCGTTCCATGCCCGATTCCCTGCCACGCCATCAAAAATCGAATGCACCATCGCCGCGTCTCAATCGCTTGCGTCGTTATCTGCAGCGTAAGACACGGCAGGTTGGTCTTGAGCAACTGGAAGCCCGCCGCGTCATGGCGAACGCGATCATGGAAAGCAGCGGTCTGGCCGAAGGCGAGAATGGTCAGCCCCAAGTCATGTATTACAGTCCGAGTGTGGCTGGCTATGTCAAGAACAGTAACCACTCGAAACTGTTCGTGGACGATTCTGATATCGTCAAATTGACGGTTTTCAGCAACCAAAATTGGCGGCATGAACTGTACTTCGATGGCAGCGATGTAGGCTTGAGTTCGGCTGCGGAAAATGTAGATGCCTTTGCTATCCGCAGCGATGGTAGTCTGCTCTTCTCCACTGTCGGAACTGCCTACTTGTCGGGCGTGACCGCTGCGGGCGAAGACCTGATGCTCTTCCAACCGACTCAACTGGGGTCCCATACCAGTGGCACATGGCAGATGTTCTTCGACGGCAGCGATGTTGGGCTCAGTAATTGGGAGGGACTGGACGGTGTCTCTGAACTTCCCGATGGTCGACTGATCATTTCTACCC
>JADLDX010000955.1 GCA_020846515.1 Pirellulaceae bacterium | reverse complement strand
GCGTCGGCGTTCAGCCCTGGGCGCCCATTTCGAGGCTGCCAGGCGACTTCTGCCGCAGTTATCGCTGTACGCGATCTATCAGCGGTCGCTTGTATAGGAGTTGTGTTGTGGCTGGATCGCGATGCAAAGGACGTTGGCGGGGTAGTGCTACGTGTGTTAAACGACTGCGTTGCAGCAGGACGAGGTTGTTCACCGACGAGTGAGTTGGCTGGGTTACTGGAACTGCTGAGCGTCAATGGATCGCCCGGCGCCACGAGTTCCCTCTGGGGGATGGGACTAGACGCTGCAGGTACGAGTGACGTATTCTCCGCCGGTGCCGATGAAACCGGTATCAGTTGTTTGGAGATTGCGGGCCGCCCAACGGTTAACGCTGGAGGTTGTGTTTGCGCGGAAGGCTGTGTTTGCAGCGGGGCCTGCGTCTGCAGGGGGGCCTGCGGCTGCACGATCGTGGGTCGCGAGCTTGGCTTAGGCGGTTGCGCGGGTTGACTCTTCACTGGCGGACGTATGAAGTCGTCGGCAATAGTCGTGGCGGCGTTACCTGTGATGGCCAGCGAGGCGATCAACAAGTTTCGCAGCAAGGGCTGTCGGCCATCCATGGCTTTACCTTGGCTTTGTATTAGCGGTGCAGCATCCGTGCTGCCAATCCAACAAGTTAATCTGTACCGATCATCACCCACGGCGCTCGGATCGGGTATGTCTTTGAGAATCGGTTGTATCGAATAACTGCTGCAACCTAATGGCACTGGTCAGACCAGTGAGCTGACCAAGGGCGTGCATCAGAGCTACAACCGTCAAAGCTTGACGCTGCTCCAGCAGACGGATCAGGACGCTGCAGCGTAAAAGAGAAGGAGGTCACTGCTGCGCACCAACGGACGGTGCGCTCATGGAGGTGACCTGTAATGAAGACGGAGAGGATCAGCGGCCGTAAAAATCATCCCCCCGGACTAGTTTTCCCAGCCGCTGAAGCCTCCCGCTTTTGTGCACGCACCGGCTTATGCCAGGCCGGCCCGTTCCTTTGGATCACGCAAGCCATCTGCCAGTTTGGCGAGGGCTTCGGTCTCTATCTGACGCACTCGTTCGCGAGTGAGCCCGAGTTGCGTTCCAATCTCTTTGAGCGTATGAGATTGAGGCATACCCAAGCCAAATCGCATGCGAAGTACTGTGGCTTCGCGTGACTCCAACGTCTCAAGCAACTCCAGGACAGTGCTCAAGACGTCATGATCGAGCAACTCTTCGTCAGGAGCCTTCAGACGTTCGTCCATAACCATCTCACCCAACGACCAACCGGCTTCGTTCTGGTCGCTTTGCGGAGCGCTGTTATAGACTTGAATTGCTTTCTTGATAATTGACAACTTTTTCTTGGGCACCCCCAACACACGGGCGATTTCTTCGGCCGTGGGAGTTCTGCCAAGCTCTTCGTTCAATCGTGCCGAACCACGTCGCCACTTGCTCAGCAACTCAACCATGTAGGCGGGGATACGAATGGTTTTTGCCGAGTTGATCAGTGCACGCTTGATCGATTGCTTGATCCAATAACTAGCATATGTGCTAAAGCGGGTGCCCATGTCTGGATCGAAGCCTTCCACGGCGCGGAGCAAGCCGAGGTTGCCTTCTTCGATCAAATCCTGCAGGCTCAGGCCTTTGCCAACGTAGCCACGTGCGATATTGACGACCAGTCGCAAGTTGGCTCGCACCATGCGGTCGCGAGCTCGAACATCACCCTGTTCGATCAACTTGGCCAACTCGCGTTCGTCCTTGGCGGTCAAAAGCGACGTTTCATTAATTTCCCTCAAATACGTCTCTAGCGGCGATTGAGCTGAAGATTCGTCTTTGGGTCTGCGTCGGCTAATCCGCAACTCTTCTTCATGAGCGCTCTCAAAGCCTTCGACTGGGTCGCGTTCATCGGACATGGCGCATTCCGCTAGCAAAGTAAAATGTTGTCGTAGACGATTTATGAATCGCTACCTTTTTATGACAAAGCTAGCTATCGACTTGGCCCATGGTAGTTCTAGAAGACTCGCCAAACATTGCGGATTAAACGGGTTATAACGAAAGCGGCACGACCAGCGCCGTGCCGCTTGATGAATAGTCGCCAACTGGGCTCGGATTAACGAGTGATCTGTAGGTCCGTACTGAATTCGTTTTCGCCGCGTTTGAGGGTGACCCGCAACTCAGACGCGTCGTTGTACTTGATCGGTATGAACTGCTTGATGTCCTCGACCATCGTTTTGTTTGTACCGTCCCCCATTCCGTCCCAGATCTTTTTGCCGGTACGCCGGAATGAACGAATTTGCACCTGGTACTCACCCTCCTTTAACCGTTCTGGATCGTCCAGGCGATATTCGCCGTTGGTTACTACCGTGCCTATTTCATCACCACCCGACGAGACACTACTCCCAAATGCAAACGAACACCTAATAGAAGTACTGACGTCTTCCATGTGGACATTAGATTTGTGGGGTCGTGCGGCATCGTAGCACATCCCTTTTGGGTGTGCAAGAATACTCTGCGTTACTATGAGCGTAGCCGCGCCCAACTCGGGATTAGGGTACCGGCCGGCCCAGACACGCGAGAAAAATAAGAACGTCCCATCCTTTCTTTTGGGCACTGTCTGTGCCCTAATCTCGAAATGGACGCGTCGGTTTGTCTAGAGCTTCAAGAGCTTGATATTCTTGTACCAGACTTTGTGGCCGTGGTCTTGCAGACCCAAGTAACCGGTGCGGGCAAAATCTTTCACCGCGCGGGGTTGGCCGGCCAACTTGTATTTGTGCTTTTCGCCATCGGGGCAAACGCCAGGCTGATCAAATTTGTCACAGTCGATGGTCGAAACCAGTTGATCGTTGACTTTCACTTCGATCACAGGACCAACACATTTGATTTCGATCGTATTCCACTGCCCGGTTGGCTTGCCAACGCTCTTGCTATTGGGAACCAGATCATAGATCGCACCGAACTCGTGTTTACCGAGCTTCGTACCGCTCATCACCTGAATCTCAAAGCCAGTGTTCACCGGATTGAGCAGATCCTCAACTCGAAAAAAGATACCTGAGTTGCAACTGGGGTCCTCCCAACGCACATCGCACTTGAGCACGAAATCCCCAAACGGCTTGTCGTACACAATCAGGTAGCCGCCAGACTTGTAGGGCACCAGCGCACCCTCTTCAATTTTGGTCGCGATCGGTTTGCCGTTGTTGCACTTCCAACCGGTAAGGTCATGGCCATTGAACAGCAGTTGCCAACCAGCCTGTTTTTCATCGGCTGTCAGCTCATTGTCGGCGGCTCTGGCTAGAGAGGTTGCGAGCATACCGATCAGGCAGGCCAAGGCGATCGAATGAAAACGCATGGCAGAAATTCCCTTGGTGAAAGTTGATGGAGCGACCAGTGTGCGATCGCACGTCCCGAATCGGAGGTGGTGACGTGCTGAACGCTGATTTGATGAGTGCGGATGTCCACACTTTTAAACGCCCCTAATATTGGTCGTAGCCAACGCAATTTGCAAGACTGCCAGAGCTTGTGCGCTAGCTTACCAGCGCCCGATACCTCACAATGGATTGTCGAATTCTTAACCTGTCCCCGACCAAAGGTGGATTAAAGTGAACCAATTTATTCGAAGCCTGCAAATTGTCGGATCAACCTGGCTGATGATCTGTAGTACCTGGCTGGTGGCGCAGACGGCTTGGTCCGCGGATCCCGTGTCTAAAAGTGCTTTTCGAATCGAGCCGATCACTGATCAATCGCTGGGTGTGTGGGAAGGCGAGAAACCGGTGCTGGTCTACAACCATGGCATGATTACTAAACCAGGAGGCGGTGGCAGTGGCGGTGCGCGACCTCGAGCCTGCTATTTGCATCCTGTATATGGTTTGGATGGTGAGGTGCTCACCGACGACTTCCCCAAGGATCACGTCTACCATCGAGGCGCCTATTGGGATTGGACACATATCAAGCTGGGATCGCCTGGCCAAGTCAGCACCGAATACGACTTGTGGTCCAACAACGGTGCGATGCGTCAGGAGTTTCAGCGTTGGTTGGACAAAGAGGTTACAGCTACAAGCATTCGAATGGGCGTAGAGAACGGTTGGATGGTCGGTGATAAGTTACTGGTGCGCGAGCAATTGTGGCTGCATATTCATGCGGCGCAAGGCGACAGTCGCGCTATCGACGTGCGATTGGTTTGGACACCCATCGATCAAGAGCTGACGTTGTCGGGAGCGGAGGGCAAGAGTTATGGCGGTTTCAATTTTCGCTTTGCCGCGCGCCAGCACACGGTGATCACCGTCCCGGAGAAAGTCTCTTTGCCCGAGGGAGTCACAACGACAAATGCGGGGCGTACATCGGGTGATTTGCTGGTTACACGTTTGCCCTGGGCCGACTTCTGCGGCGACTTTGGCATTCGCGGTGGCTCTGAGATTGGTGGGATGAGCGGAGCGTCGATTTTTGTGCATCCGGGGCATCGTGATTTTCCACCGACATGGATGACTCGCCATTACGGATTGCTGAGCGTCGGTTGGCCAGGCGTCACGCCCCAAACCTTTCCTGCCAACCAACCGATTGAGTGTCAGTATCGCATTTGGATCCATCGCGGCCAGCCAACGGCCTACGAGATACAACAAGCGTATGACGTATATAAGAATCAGTAGGCCGGCACTCGGACGCGTCCCATTCGGGATCAATGCACTTAGACTTCGAAGCAAAATACAACACAGGTTCCCGGACAAAATCCAGCGGCAGGTTCGTATGCCAGAACAGCGCTAACGATTGTTCGAACAGACTATGGTATAAAGCGGATAGGCGAATCCGACAACTCAAATACACGTTAGGTCCTTGGGATGAGTAGTGAAGAACTTTCTCGCAAACTGCAAGAACTACATCAGGAGCTCTTAGACAACCCAGCCATAGATGCCAAGGCCGTGCAATCTCTGAAAGCCGTTCTGGGTGATATCCAATTGGCCTTGGATCGCGCCAAAGAGCAGGACGCGCAGCCGGTGTCACCTGAATCGCCCGTCTCGGGCCGCTTGCAAGTTTTCATCGAAGAATTCGAAGCTCATCATCCGCGGTTGACCCTGACACTGTCCAACATCGCCGACCAGTTGAGCGCCATGGGCTTCTAAGCCGAAAAGGGGTCAGGTCTATTTTTCG
>JADLDX010000954.1 GCA_020846515.1 Pirellulaceae bacterium | reverse complement strand
CTCGTTGTGCGGGCGGTTGCCCAAAGCGGTGCAAGGCCATGTAAAGGGCGACGATGGTTGTTTGAGCCTCCAGGTACCGGCGCATCAGGCGATTGCCGAAGCTTTGCAGTTGCTGCCTGGCCCGGTCGTCGCCGCTGCCTTAACGGATGCTGTTGGCAAGCCCTTGGTCGAACCGCAATTGAGCACTGGGCAAGCAGCCGTGGAGCAACTGGCATTTCTCGTAGATGATGGTCCGACTCACTTCGGTGGCTTGACGACCTCGATGCGAGTTGACGGACACACATGTCAGCTGACCGCTCCCGGCGTACTGGAACCCAACGTCCTGGTCGGACTGGGGCAGTTAGTCGTGTTGTTGGTATGCACCGGCAATACTTGCCGTAGCCCGATGGCCGAGACGCTCTTGCGAAAGCAACTCAGCGAACGATTCAAGAATTTGTTCACCGCCTCGCAACCGCCGCCAGCCGTGGCGGTTTCGGCAGGTCTTAGTGCTTACCCTGGCGGGTCAGCCTCGCCAGAGGCCGTGTCGGTCATGCAGTCACGAGGCCTGAACCTGAAAGACCATCAGAGTCGACCAGTGTCGCCACGCTTGTTGCGTCAGGCCGATTTAGTGCTGACGATGACTGCTGGTCATCGCAGCGCCATCGTGTCGCGCTGGCCAGAAGCGGCCTCGAAAACTTATCTGCTCAGCAAAAACGGACGCGATGTGGCCGATCCCTACGGCGGCCCAGTTACGGCCTACGCCGCATGTGCCGAAGAGATCGAAGCGTTTTTGACAAACTGGGTCAATTGGATCGATGACAGTTGGCTACCGCATTGGCAAACGGCTACTCTTCAGTCATGAACTATTCCCACGAATCGGCGAATCGAGACGAGCCAACATGCGCATAGCTATCGGTAGTGACCATCGGGGCGTTCAGGTGAAAAGTAAACTGATCGTGGCCCTCGAGAATCTGAAGCATTCAGTAGAAGACTGTGGTACGCAGGGCGAACAGAGTGTGGATTACCCAGACTTTGCCAAACAAGTTTGCGAACGTGTTGCGGCCGCCAAAGTGGATCGCGGAATTCTCATCTGCGGTACCGGTATCGGCATGTCCATTACAGCCAACAAGTTCACTGGCGTGCGCGCGGCCAGTTGTTACGACGAGGTCATGGCCGAGATGTGTCGCCGACATAATGACGTCAATGTACTTTGCTTGCCGGGCGATTTGATTGGAAATCGACCGGTCGCCGATCTAGTCCGCGTCTGGCTCGAAACGGCTTTTGAAGGCGGACGACACGAACGGCGCCTGGAAAAGATAGCCGAAATTGAAGCCAAGTATCAGACCAAGAAGTAGGCGTTTCCAGCTGGACTATTGAATCTCGATCGTTACTGTCTTGCGATCGATAGCGGCGGGCGTAAATTGATCAAATCGATCGACTTCAAACGCACGGCCAATGCTGTTGCCAGCCAGGTCTTCGATCAATGTACTGATGCGCACGTCAAACAATCCCGACTTCCATTCTTTCAATGGCCGGAATTGAGCGCGTGTTTCATGCTGGCTGAAGGTAAACTCGCCGCGCACAATCTGCCCTTGGCCGTTCTCGATGGTTACACCACGCATAAACGTGGCATGATCGATGGCCTCGGGAATCTCAAAGATCAATGGCTCGCGGGTGCGTGACTTCGGTGGACTCAAACGCCAGTTGGCAGGATCTGGCTGAGTAAAGTCCTCAGGGCCTACTCGAAACTTTTTGACATAGCTTTTCACCAGGTTTGCGCCTTGGGCGTCCAGCCAGTCCGATTTGATGGTCAGTTGATATTGCATGCCGGCTACCAAGATAGGCCCGTCTTCTTCACGGGGCACCAAGCCGCGTTTGACTCGCCCCGGGTCAAGCAAAAGAGTTAAACGCTTACCGCTTTGATCCCAGAGTTCCTCTTCGATTTCCAAAAAGGGATAGGGAACCACTTTGCCGTCGGCGGTGGTCAACTGGATGTACTGATAAACATCGCCTTGGGCCATCGGTGCAGAAAAATGCAGGTAAAACTTCAGCAGATTTTGGGGCAGCGTATCAGCCGTGGGATAGATGGCCGCAACCTGAGTGCTAGGCTTGATATCGGGTTTGGGCAATAAAAACTCGATACTCAGTGCAGGTTGATCCGCATCGCACTGAAACTGAGCCAAATAATGAATGCCGCGTTCGAGCGGGTAACGTGGCGTCAAGGCAATCTTGCGTTCTTGCCAGGTCACATTGGATAAAACGGCCTGACGCGAACCCGCATCATAGTTTGATTTGACATACAAACGAAAGAAGCCCGCCAACTTCGCCTGGTCCGCCGAAGAGATCTCGAACAGATCCTTGTCCGACAATCCCTTGACCTCAACTGCCAAAGACTTGGGCTCGTCAGGGTTGACCAGCTTAATCTGCAACTGCGCATCCAGACGCCCACCTACCAACACGAGCATCACGATGCTCAACAACGCTCTCGATCGATTCATGCTCGACTCACTCAAGGATAGCTGATAGTAATGGTCGATGTCATTGTTAAAACGGTCAGCTCTAGCCCCCCAAGTACTTCGTGCCTGGTTAGCAAGGCCGGCGGCCTTCCCCGACGGCTCGGCTCTAGTCGACCCTCCCACTGCTGAGCAGCGGGAGGGTTAGTTACCATGCGGGTTAAACAATCATCAACCTGGCCTTAGGGCAGGGCAATGCTCTTCAAGCTAGCCGAACCTTCTGGCGTGCGTACCAGGACAACGGCCAAAGCATCGCTCAGCCGATCCAATTGCTCAACACCGGCGAGCGACTCAATCTTTTCGTAACCCAGTCCAGCTGTGTCAGCCACTCGGCTCGAAATCGATTCTTGAGTAGCCATCTTTTCGGTACTGATCTTCATCACACCGCGAGCGCTGTTAGCCATGAGGATGAAATCTTTGCCGTCTTTCTTGTAGACCATCATGTCCAACGGGCGATTGCGATTACCCAACTCGGCCACAGTCACTCCACGCACCTTCTGACCTGCCTTGAGGTCTGCTACTGGAATCTTTACCAGTGGGGTACAGGTGTAGGCGGCTACGAGGTAGTCTTGTCCGTCGATCTTGTAAGCGGCAAAGGTACGCACAGGTGAGCGTGTTTCGACGGCGCCGTGAGCACCGTGGAAAATTTCAATGCTCGTGCCTGGACTGACTTCAGCAAACGGGAAGGCGACGGAGCGCAAGTTCGAAGCAAACTCTTCGTTGGACAAACCAGCGATGAAGATCTTGCCATCTACGTAAACCAAATCGGTAATCGATTCAGTGCGTGGATTGGTGCGAGCGTTTGGATTGTCCGAGGCCGCATTGGGCAGCTTGGCGCTGGCCGTCGGTACATTCTTGGTCGCGACTTCTTCAATCTGGCCGTCTGGCTTTACGCGCAGCAACACCGCCGTGGCGTCTGGGCCACGACCACGGGCAACCGAAACATAAACACTGCCACTAATTGGATTGGTGGCAATGTCGACAATTTGCAATTCTTTGGTCGACGAACCAAGAGCTGCCGCAATCTTTTCATCCAACTTTTCAATGGCGTATTCAGTCTTGGTGCTGCTGGCCGAAACATCACCAGTAGCAATTGCGACAATGGTCGCGTTCTTGGGATCGGCGGCCAGCAGAATGCCTTCGGGTGCAAAAGCGATCGGACCTGCACTACCCAACTGGGCAGTACCTTTGGTCAGTTTGCTGACCAGATCTGCAGCGGACGCTGTACCTGCGGACATCCCTGCCAGTAATAAC
This sequence comes from Pirellulaceae bacterium, assembly GCA_020846515.1. Classification (GTDB taxonomy): domain Bacteria; phylum Planctomycetota; class Planctomycetia; order Pirellulales; family Pirellulaceae; genus Aureliella. The sequence continues at coordinate 504 of JADLDX010000954.1, read as the reverse complement.
GCACTGAGCAATAGTCGCTTCATCACTACTTCTCCCAAAAAGTGGAACGCTGTCGGAAAATTCAAACAAGGGATTAATGTATCACACGCCGTGCGGGCATGCGACCATTTCATGGCAGCAAGTTGTCTGCTCCAGCGTTGACAAGCATCTGTTTCATGGCAGCGATTTGAAAGCCTATGTGCAGCTTAGCTGGACGGCTAACGCCCTGCGGCTGAAATCCCTCAATCGTTTAACAGTCAGCCGTAGGCGTACTCGATGTTACCCGGGGACTATAGCCCGCAACTGACGTGGTGCTGAAAAAACCGGGGCTAACGCCCTGCGGCTGATTCAAAGTGGGGCTGTCCAATTAGGTACTACGCACGCGCAAGCCTTCGGGAACCAAGAACCGTTCCAGCCAACCGAACAAGCTTTGAGCCGCCAGGGCCAAGAGAGCCGCCGGCACTGCACCTTGGAGAATCAAGCTGATATCAGCCAGACGAATGCCAGTCAAAATTGGCTGGCCAT
>JADLDX010000953.1 GCA_020846515.1 Pirellulaceae bacterium | reverse complement strand
GGCACAAAGTGCTGTACGATCGCGGACATGTTTCGACGCGCGAGCCATTTCAAAAACTGATCAACCAAGGCATGATCTTGGGTGAAATCGAGTTCACGGCTTATCGCGATTCAGTTGGTGATTGGGTCAGTGCTAGCGATGTGCGTATGGGCGAGGATAAACAGCCATTGCACAAACGCACCGGTGCGGCGGTGACAGCGCAGCGCGTGCCGGAGAGCGACGTGTTGAAACAGGGTGATGGCTTTGTACTGGCGGCGCACGAATCGATTCGTGTCGATAGTCGTGCATTTAAAATGTCGAAATCACGCGGTAACGTCGTCAACCCCGACCATGTGGTCAAAGAGTACGGCGCCGACTCACTGCGTTTGTACGAAATGTTTATGGGGCCTTTGGAAGCGACCAAGCCATGGAGCATGGCGGGTGTAAGTGGCGTACGCAACTTCTTGGATCGCGTATGGCGCATGATGGTCGATGCCCGCAGTGAGACCGTGGAACTACTGCCGGCAATTCAAGCGGTGAGTGCCACCGAAGAACAACTGCGCGTCTTGCACCGGACGATCGCAGCGGTCACTCGCGATTTAGAGGCGATGAGCTTTAATACGTCGATTGCCAGATTGATGGAGTTCGTCAACTTCTTCAACAAAGAAGAGGTGCGACCTCACGCTGTCATGCAGCAGTTCGTCTTGCTGCTAGCGCCGCTTGCACCGCATATCGCCGAAGAACTGTGGCAGTTGCTGGGCAATACGCAATCCTTGACGTATCAGTCTTGGCCGGTATTCGACGAGGCCTATTTGAAAGAAGCTTCGGTTGAGATACCGATTCAAGTCAACGGCAAGATTCGTGGACGTATCGTCGTGCCAGCCGACACCGATCAAGCCACGCTGGAAGCGTTGGCTCGAAACGACGAGCGTCAAGCGGAATGGACAGGCGGTAAGACCATTGTGAAAGCCATCGTCGTTGCAGGACGTTTGGTGAACTTTGTGGTCAAGTGATGCCAGCGCCGCGCGTGCTGGTCTTGCTCTGCACTTATAACGAGCGGCACAATCTGCCCGATGTGCTGGCCGGTTTGTGGGAGACATTGCCTACGGCGGATGTCCTGGTCATGGACGATAACTCGCCCGATGGTACCGGTACGTGGGCACAAACGCTGCAAGCCGAAGAGTCGCGATTGCATGTCGTCGTGCGTTCAGGGAAACTCGGCTTGGGCTCAGCCCTGCGTGCGGGCCTGACTTGGGGTGTCGAACATCGATATGACTACTTGGTCAATCTGGATGCAGATCAAAGTCATGATCCGCGCGCTGTGGGTCGATTGCTGGAACTCTGCCTGGCCGACCAGACGCAGCGACTGGTCACCATCGGTTCTCGGTACACACCGGGCGGAGCCTCAACCGGATTGTCGACCTGGCGGCTCTGGAGTAGTCGCATCATGAACTGGTACGGCACCACGCTCTTGCGATTGCCGGTGCGCGATAGCAGTAGTTCTTATCGCTGTTATCCTGTGACGCTGCTCCAGCAATTGAAGTGGAGTGAGCTCACCTGCAACGGCTATGGCTTCCTGGAAGAGATCTTGGTGCGTTTGGTAGAAGTAGGGGCGCGGCTGGAAGAGGTGCCGATCACCTATCACGCTCGCGGCTCGGGGACTAGCAAACTGAGTTTGTCCGACGCTTGGGGAGTGCTCAGCGTGATCCACCGTTTGGCCCTGCGCAAAAAGCGCAAATAAAGGCGAAGCCGGTCAAGTGACCGGCCTCGCCTCGCACGGGGGGAGAGAAAGCCTTGTAGCTTTCGGAGCGAGTTCCTTCGCTCACCAAGACCATAGGTTCTGCCGGCGCTTCTGGCGTGCCGACGTGGGTAATAACCAGCTCAGAGACTTGCATTGGCGGCACTGGCGCTGTTGGCTGTAGCGATCAAGCCAATTATGCATGTCGCATTTGGCCTTCCATGTTGGCTTGCCACATTTTTCCTGAAGGAAATTCCATGGCGGTCAGCCAACCGCCGCCATAACAAAACGTGTCCAGGCAGATGAGATGTCGAACATTAAATATTTCACCGCCACGGTCGTGGGTGTGCCCTACGACGGCCAATTTGCCACTGATGTGCGGTCCGGGAACAATCTCGGTCAGTTTTTGCCAACGCAACGAATGAGGTGTTTGTCGGTCCAGCGGCAATTTGGGATTGTAGTTAGCATGGACAAAGAAAACCTCGTCGGCCTCATAATAGGGCAGCAGGTTTTCGAAGAATTTGCGATGTGAGTCGGGGATTACCGACATGTCGCCGCAAAAACCATAGGAGTCCAAGGTTTCGACGCCCCCGAACTGCAGCCAGCGATAGGGCGGTTGGTTATCTCGCACCACCTCCAGCATCATTTCCTCATGGTTGCCGTAGAGGGGTTTTAACTGACAATGCTGGGATAGCTCGATTAGCCTATCAACCACGCCTTTGCTGTCGTTGCCTCGGTCAACATAGTCGCCGAGAGTTACAATAGTGTCGTTGGCTTCAGGTTTAATTTCTTGAAGGAGCGCATTCAGGGCTGCTGAGCAACCGTGGATGTCGCCGATTGCGATTAGTCTTCCGTTCATACAAGCCTTTTCAGTCCGTCCTACTCGCTGCCATAATCATGCCGCCCTAGGAATACTGGCTGCAAACTTTTGATTGTCACACACATTTTCTATGTCTGCAATTCCCGGAGAATCAGTCTTTTGCTCGGCCGCCCTGGCTAGCGGTCTCGTTACCAATGAAGCGATCGAGTACGCCGAGCGCGTCGCCCGACATCGGTTGTCGCAGGCTGGACAATCTGGGGCAGAGCTGTCGGATCGTCTGTTGGCCGAGATTCTCGTCGAACAAGAGATTCTGACGCAATACCAGGCCGAACAGCTGATGGAAGGGCGCACCAAGCTAACGCTGGGGCCCTATATCGTAACCGATTTCATTGCCCAGGGCGGTATGGGGCAAGTCTACAAAGCGGTTCATCGCTTTATGGGACGAGTATGCGCGGTCAAAGTGCTGCCCCTGGAACGAGCCACACAACTGGCGCGCGATAGTTTTATTCGCGAAACCAGGATGCAGGCCAAACTGGATTGCCCGTACCTGGTGCGTGCCTTCGATGCGGGCGTAGATGGCAAAGTGCATTACCTGGTCACCGAATACGTGCCCGGCATGGATCTGCGTCGCTTAGTAAAATTGCGCGGGCCACTTTCAGTTCAACAAGCCGCCCATATTATTCGACAAGCCGCCCTCGGTTTAGCATATGCTCATGACAAAGGGCTGATTCATCGCGATGTCAAACCGGGCAATATATTGGTCACGCCCCAAGGTGATGCCAAGGTCTCTGATGTTGGCTTAGCCGGCTTTAATCAAGATTTGCTCAACGATCCACGCGCGGGCAAGATCGTCGGCACGACCGACTACATTTCTCCCGAACAGATTCGCACGCCTTTAGAAGTCAAGCCAGTGGCCGATATCTATTCGCTGGGCTGCACTCTCTATTACACAGTTTGTGGTAAGGTGCCCTTCCCTGGCGGCGATACGCCATCGAAGCTGAAACGTCATCTGGAAGAGACACCCTGGCATCCACGGCGCTTTGTGCCTGACATACCAGAAGACTTTGTCGATATCATCGCTGACATGATGGATAAGACGCCGGAGAAGCGCATCGGCACTGCCAAGGAAGTGGCCGCGCGCTTAGAACCTTGGGCCGACGTACACCATCATGAACTATCCACGGCCAAGCTCAGTCGATCTCCATGTATGGCCCCTCCTCCACCCCTGGATCCCGACAGCGAAAGCGCAGGTAGCGTGGGCGAAGAGGCGGCCAATCAAGAGAGCTCAGCCGCCAGCTCGCATGCCGCCAACTTCGGCTCAGCCTCGAATTTGGAAAACTTGAAACTAAACGCCGCCCGCGAGCGCGATCAGAACAGCCATTCGCTGAGTAATCCTGGCAGCGGGGTAAAGCCGGTCCCGGTCGTAGCGCCCATGGATCAGATGAGCCCATGGATGGTCGTGGCCCTGACCTTGGCGATCGCTGTGCCGCCCACCTTAGTCATAGGCGCTATCTTTGGATATCTGTTCAGCCGCGGAGTTTGAGACCATGATGAAAAGAGTCTTCACTACGATCATGGTCTTACTTGCCGCCACGACCGCGCTGGCCGTAGATCCTCCTCCTCTGGCAATTGCTCCCTTCGACGCCCAACAAGCTCGCGCTCATCAGGAGGCCTGGGCTAAGTATCTTGGCCAAACCCTGAACGCGACCAATACGCTCGGCATGTCGCTCGTGTTGATTCCGCCGGGCGAGTTCAAGATGGGCGGCTCGCCCGAGTTGCTCGTTGAGACTGCCGCCTGGGCTGATACCAAACGACAATTGCCAGCTGGTACCGAACGAACTCGCATCGAGACCGACGAGCAGCCGCAGCATCGCGTGCGGCTCACCAAGCCGTTTCGCATCGGCGCGACCGAAGTGACGATTGGCCAATATCGACAGTTTGTCGTTGCGACTCAATATGTGACGGAGACGGAGCGTTTCGGGGGTGGCAACTCAGGCAAGGTCGACGAGAGCGCGGCCAATAAAAAGGCTGCCTTATGGAACTCGCCAGGCTACAAGATCACCGACGATTCCCCTGTGACACAAATCACCTGGAACGATATGGTCGCGTTCTGCAATTGGCTCAGCCAACAAGAGAAACTCGCCCCGTGTTATCGTCTTGATGATCACCAGGCATTCCAATTCATCGCCGGCACCAATGGTTACCGCCTGCCGACGGAGGCCGAGTGGGAGTATTGTTGCCGGGCGGGCACTACGACCCAGTATTGGTTTGGTGACGATCGCCAGTTGCTCGTCAACTTTGCGTGGTTCGAGGACAATGCCGATCATCTTGGAGCACAGCCCGTCGGTAAGAAGCCTGCCAATCCTTTTGGTTTACACGACATGGCTGGCAACGTTTGGGAACGTTGTCAAGATTGGCACGCCGCCAATTGGTATGCGCGCAGTCCGGTTGATGATCCTACCGGGCCAGATAGTGGCCAGACGAAAGTTGTTCGCGGCGGAGGTTGGCACTACTTCGATTTGCATGGTCGCAGTGCGTATCGCAATCATTACAAACTCATCTCGCGCACGGGCAACACTGGCTTTCGTATTGTGCGCGCGGCAGATTTAGCTCCTTGACCAGCAGGTATAGATAACCAGCGGGTTCGCAGTGTACTTCTGCGATGCTTGCGCTCTACACGCCGCGTGGTGTCCCCCAATGCTCGCGGTACTCGCGTCGGACGAGTTTATTGGCTTCATCGTCATTGATAAATTGTTCTTTCACCGGATCAAATGTCAGTGAGCGGCCGAGGCGAGTGGCGATGTTGGCCAGGTGGGCCAGCGAGGTCGAGAGATGGCCGGTCAGTGCGTCAGCGTTTGGTTTAGTGTGACTGCGAATACAGTCGCAGAAGTTGCGCACATGGGCCGCATCGTCCTGCGGCTTTAGCTGGACGTCGAGCTGAACCGGTGCGTTGCGGTCGCCCAGCACTGTCAGTT
>JADLDX010000952.1 GCA_020846515.1 Pirellulaceae bacterium | reverse complement strand
GGGAGGGTGCCTCCCGTGCTAACCAAGGCCTGAAGCGCTTCGCTTCGAGCTCGCCTCTACGCCGCACAGCCGGGTTCGCAGCGGAATACTTCACGCTTGGGTTAGCACCGCCGGCCCTCCCCGCCCACGCTACCGCGGGTCGACCCTCCCGCTGCTACGCAGCAAGAGGGTTAGTTGTGGGAGGGTTAGGACGCTCTTTCGGGGGGAAAAGTTGTATTGCAAAATCATTGTGGCACAATCAAGTCAATTACGTTTGGATGTGACCCTTCAGGAGCCCATGATGACTGTGTTAGCCCCTCAACCAGTTCAGCCCGAAAATGCGACCATTCGCGTCTTGATCGTGGAAGATCATCCGATTGTCAGCCAAGGATATCTGCACCTGCTGGGAACTCGACCAAACTTTGAAGTGTTGGGGATCGCTGAAGGGGCAGCCGAAGCGCTACGCATCGCGACTGAGACGCCGCCCGATCTGGCGCTGGTCGATCTTTCGCTCAGCCAAGGCAGCGGACTGGAGTTGATTCGAGCGTTGCGTCAACTGCGCGATTCGATGAAAGTGCTAGCCGTTTCAGCCCACGATGACCGACTGTTTGCCGAACGCGTGCTACGAGCTGGAGCCAGTGGTTTTGTGAATAAGCAATGCGCCACCCAGGACTTGCTGCGCGCCATCGATCGAGTTTTGGAAGGCGGTGTCCATCTCAATGAAGAGATGAGTCAACGTATGCTGACTTCGATTTCTGGTGTCCCCAAGCCCAATGATGAGTCGCCGGTGCAGAAGCTCTCCAATCGTGAATTGGAGGCCTTCGAGATGATCGGCCAGGGGCTGACCACGCGCGAGATCGCTCATCGCATGACCGTGAGCCCCAAGACCGTCGAACGTTACCGCGAGAACATCAAGAACAAATTGAAACTGGAAAGCGCCATTGAACTGGTCCGCACCAGCACTCAATGGGTCCTAGAAAACAGGTAAAAGATTCGCCAACTTATCGCGCCGCGACACTCGTAAACGAATCGCTCCGCGACTCGTCATGATTTGTAAACGAATTGCTCCGCAACTCGTCAGAATTCGTAGACGAATCGCTCCGCGACTCGTCTCATCATGATAGAGAGTGTGTTTCGATAAACGAGTCGCGGAGCGACTCGTCAACATTAGAGTGCGAACGGACGAGTCGCGGAGCGACTCGTTTACTACGGATTGCCGAAGTTGAAGTTCGGTGGCAAGGCGCCTGGAAAACCGCCAGCGCCAGGTGCACCGGGAGCACCAGGAGTCGGCGCACTCTTGGGGCCAATCAACTCGTCGCGCTTGAGCATCAGTTGCTTGAAAGAAGCTTCATCAATCAAGTAATACCAATCTGCAAAACGCGCATTCAGTTCTTGAACTTTCTTGCGAGCCGCATTGAGTTTTTCATTGCGTGCATCGATCAAACGCTGATTTGATTTGGTAATGTCGCCTTGCACAACGGATAATCGGTCCTTGAGCTCTTCATCCGTCGCTGCCGGCTTTTGTTCAGCCGGCTTTGCATCGGCCGGTTTGGCATCAGCTGGCTGAGCGTCCGCAGGCTTAGCAGGTGCGGCCTGTTCGTCTTTGGCAGGCTTGTCGTCAGCTGGTTTGTCATCTGCTGGTTTGTCATCTGCTGGTTTAGCATCTGCTGGTTTAGCATCTGCATTGGCAGGCTCCTGTTTGTCAGCCGCTGGACTGGCAGGCTCCTGCGCCGCTGGCTCGGCTGATTCCAACGCATCGCAGCTATTGCCGGCTTCATCAGAATCCGACGCCTCTGATTTCGGCTCTGCTGGCTTTGCTTCCTCAGGCTTAGCTTCATCAGGTTTTGGCTCGGCAGGCTTGTCAGGCTCGGCAGGCTTGGCTGAGTCTGCTGCTGGCTTGTCACCTTCAGCTGGCTTGTCACCCTCAGTTGGCTTAGCAGTCTCAGGAGCGGGCGTTGCAGGTGCCTCTGGCGCAGGCGTGGTCGCAGGTGGTGCGGTTGGGGCTGGCGGCGGGGCGTTTCGAGCTGCCTCGGCCGCTGCCTGCTCGGCATCCATCTTCTTCAAGTCTTCAATGGTTTCTGGCACCGCTTGTAACTCGGGCGGTGGAAAACGACTTTCGTCCAAACTGGCCGTCACTAACAAGTAACGTTCACGCTTGGAATCGGCGTCCTCTTTCTTGCCATCAGCGTCACTTGTATCCAACGCTGCACTCGTAATGCGTCCTTCACCAAAACGCAACGCGTATCGCACGCCATCTTGAGTCGTTAGCAGCGTTTCACCGGCCACGGCCAAAATTTCCGTCGCATCGCCAACGGTATGGGGAATGAAACCTTGTTCCAGTAAACTGACCATGCTTTCTTGATTGTCCAGCAAGGCCTTGTCAGCCTTCAGGTCTGTGGCCAGGCCTTTGGGTTTCGGACGCACGCCCACGATCTGCAAGGATTGGGCGGCGGTGCGCAATGTATTCAACTTGTCCGACTTCAGCTCTTCCTCTTCGCTCAATTTCACTTCGACAGGTTGACCAGCTTCGAAGCCGACCAGTTTGTCGATCTGCCATTTGCTGGTCGACGTTTCGTAACTCAAGTCGGCTTCCATCGTTCTGGACATCGATGCCTGAATGCCTTGTGGCGTCTGGCGTTGTTCGATTTGATAGTCGCGAATGCCGATACCAGCGATGTCAAAGCTCTTCACTTGCAGAAGATCCGGCTTGATCCATTTCTTGAAATTGGTATCAAACGCGGTCGTATCCAGTTCGACGGTATAGACCGGATCCTGGTTGGGAATACGGACGTAGTACATATTCTCTTGGGCTTTGTCGACCTTCTTGCCCACGATCAAACTGGCCATCGATTTACCAGTGCTGTCCGCTACGCTGACCAGCATACCCACGCCCGTCACACCAGCTTCCAATTTATCCGTCGGTTCGATTACGCCGTAGAGCGTATGATCGTCACGACTTGCATCCTCGTTAATGCTTAAGATCTTTAGATCCGCTAGCGGCGTGGTCGCGTTCTTCAACTGCTCTTCCGCGTCAGCCGGATAATCGAACTCGGATGGAATCTTCCAGAGACCATTGGCCTTGTCGCGCACGATCTCGAACGAGTCCATCGACAGCTTATTCTCATCGAACTTCGTGATCTTCAGCGAGGAAGCTTTCGTGACGTCGGAAGCATCTTCTTTGAACAGCAGATCACCGGCTGATAGACCGCCCTTTTCATCCTGCTTGGTAACCGATACTGGACGCGTCACAAACGCCAGCAGCACTGCCGCAGCAGCAATGGCAGCGAAAATGCCTGTCTTTTGAGTCTCGTTCACGGGATGTCTCCGACCTTGGTGTCAAACGGTTATGTTGTTGAGTGTGTGGTAACTGTGATGATCGAGCAGACGGCTTGTTATAAGTCCGTCTGCCGTTACTTGTTGACTTGCGCTGACCTGACTGGCCCGTACCTGACTGGCCCTTACCTGACTGGCCCTGCGCAGATCAAGGCCATCAAGGTTATCGCAAGCGGTTCTTGGAAATACCTTCTCGCTCGCGCACGCGACGGGATACAAACACGGCGATTCCAACCAACAGCGGCGGAATGGGTGGCAGGAAAATAGCCCAGAACTTGTAGTTATTCTGCAAGTTCAAGACAGCCGTATCTGCTTTGCGTCGGCTCTCCGCAATGCCTTCATCACGCACCTTTTCCAATTGCTTTTTCTTGATGGCCAGCTTACGCGTGAGCATACCACGCTGAATCTCCAGCTCTTGCAGCATCTGAATCTGCTGGCGGCGATTTTCCGCCGTGGTGCCCTGGGATTCCATGGCTCGCACTTTGTCCTGGAACTTATTGATAACCTTTTGGTTCTCTTCCTCAGCGCTCTGGATTTCCGAATTGAATGTCTCCTGGAACTTCACTTGCTCCTGGTCTTCTTCCGTTCGGAACGATTCGCTCTGCTGTTCCAACAATTGCAACGTGCTGTGCTGTGGCTCGTGAGCACGAATCGCGGGATAGTCGTTTTCCCCAACCAGCGCATCGACAATGTTCAACACGAATGTCACGTTCTGGAATCGGAAGCGAATATCTTCGATCTGTTCCGGCCGGGCGCGCACGTTCAAGAAGAACGAAAGCATGCAGTCCATATCGGTCACATAAACGGCCCGAATCGGCTTGGCTGCCGCAGCTTTATCGTCCGCTTTTTCTTCGCCGTCCTTTTTAGCAT
>JADLDX010000951.1 GCA_020846515.1 Pirellulaceae bacterium | reverse complement strand
CCAATTCCAAAGGCTGTGGAGGGAGTTGTCGGCCCTAACACGCAATCAACGCTGGCAAAGGCTGCCTGGTAATCGTCATAGATCAGTCGCCGTAGTTGCAGGGCTTTGCGATAGTAGGCATCGTAGTAACCGGAGCTGAGAGCAAATGTGCCCAGCATGATCCGGCGTTTGACTTCGGCGCCAAAGCCGGCGCTGCGCGTCTGGCAGTACATCGCCTCCAAGCTGGCCTCTTTGGGCGGCAGAGCTGCGCGATAGCCATAATGCGCGCCATCGTATCGCGCCAGGTTGCTACTGGCTTCACTGGGGGCAATCAAGTAATAAGTGGCCACGGAGTACTTGGCATGCGGCAACTCCACATCGACCGTCGTAGCGCCCAAATCTCGCAGAGCGGCCGCGGTCGCTTCGACACTCTTACGCACTTGCGGATGTACGCCTTCGGAAGAGAGCTGCGACGTCAGCACGCCGACGCGTAAACCCTTCAGGCTATTGGCCAGGCCCGCATGATAATCCTCCGCCGGCGTCGACAATGAAGTGCTATCGCGGTCATCATGCCCAGCGATAATCGCCATCAACAAGGCCAGATCTTCCGCATAATGGGCAAACGGACCAACTTGATCGAGACTACTGGCGAACGCAATCAGACCATAACGGCTGATGCGACCATAGGTCGGCTTCAAGCCCAACACGCCACAAAAGGCAGCCGGTTGACGCACGGAGCCACCGGTGTCGGTACCGATGGACAGCGGTGCCAGCCCTGCGGCTAATGCCGCCGCCGAACCGCCGCTACTGCCGCCCGCCGTACGCAGCGTATCCCAGGGATTGCGGGTGGCGCCGAAGATACTGGTCTCCGTACTACCGCCCATCGCAAACTCATCGAGATTCGTCTTGCCCAGCAGAACCAAACCGGCGCGACGCAACCGCTCGACGACACCAGCGTCATAGGGTGGTTTGAATTGTTCCAACATCCGCGAGCCGCAGGTCGTGTTCACGCCGCGAACGCACAAGATGTCCTTGAGGGCGATAGGCACGCCGGCCAGAGGTGACAGGCTGGCATCTTTTTGCGCCAGGCGTTGGTCGACAGCCTCCGCATCGGCCAGGGCCAAAACCGGATCGACATGCACGAAGGATTGCAAGGAGCCATCCAGTTGCTCGATGCGATTGAGAAAGTACTCGGTGACGCTTCGGCTGGATAGCTCTCCAGTCGCCATGCGCCGACCAAGTTCAGCGGCAGATAGTTGTTCGAGGTTCATACCGCAAGAGAATAAGCGATGCGGCCATGAGCGGCAATGCCGCCCCTATCGTTTAACAGTCAGCCGCAGGCGTACTCTCGTCTAGCCAGAGTCAGCCGTAGGAGTACCTGTCTATCGATGAGGCATGATCCAGTACGCCCAACGCTGTGAAGCATTTTAGAAGCGGAACGGCGCAAGCCGTCCGGTAAATCCCGGTAGTGATAGGAACCGGAGGGCTTGCGCCCAACCGCTACAAATGCTGGGCTTCACGAGCAAAAATGCTTCTCAGCGTTGCAGTACGCCTGCGGCTGGCTGCTCGATCCAGTACGCCTGCGGCTGACTGTTAAACGAGGAGGCCTGCGGCTGACTGTTAAACGAAGAGGCCTGCTTAGCGGTTGCGGCGCACGGCTTGTTGGGCGACGGCGATCAAGGCTTGCTTGGCTGGCGAATCGGGTAGGCAGCTGATGGCCGTACAAGCCGACTGGGCGAATTGACGGGCGGTGTCCAAGGTGACCGACGACGCGTCGCTCCGATCAAGGGCCTCACGCAAGGAGTCACTCATAGCGCCCGCTTCGAGCAGTTCCACCAGGCGGCTTCGATCCTCGGGCACGGCAGTTTCGAGCATGCGTAGTGTTGGCAGGGTCGGCTTGCGGTTGGCCACGTCATTGCCCAGCGGTTTACCCAGTGCAGCCGTGCCCCAAACATCTAACCAGTCATCATAAATCTGGAATGCGATGCCCAATTGCATGCCATAGGTCTCGAGCGAACGTTGCCACGTTTCCCCCGCCCCTGCGCTCCACGCACCCAGCAGACTGCTGGCGGCGCATAGATCCCCCGTTTTTTGACGCAAAATATCTAGATACTGGTCCATTGAGAGCGACCAGTTTCCGATCGAATCTTGCTGGCGCAGTTCGCCTTCGCAGAGCGCCTGTCCCGCTTGGCCAACGCGCGTGGCGGCAAAGCAAGAACCGGCCGAAGCAGCCAGGATAAACGCTTTCGAGAACAAGATGTCGCCCAGCAAAATACTGGCCCGATTGCCCCAAGTCACATGCGATGCGGGCGCGCCTCGCCGGGTCTCGGCACTGTCGAGCACATCATCATGCACCAGCGTGGCTGCATGCACCAATTCCACCACTGCCGCTACGCGTCGCGAATTCTGCGTGATCGCGCCGCAAGCCAAAGCGCTGAGTAAGACCAGTCGTGGGCGCAATCGTTTGCCTTGCAAAGCGGCAGCAGATTCCATCAACCGGGCAACCGCCGGATATTGGCTGTCCAATTGGTCAGCCAGTAGCTCTTCGAACAGCATCAATTCGCGTTCGAGCGTGGCTTCGACTTGCCAGGCCTGATTTTCGCTTAAGACAGCTTTCAAACGTGGGACGTCGCTACTAATCGCCGAGCGAGCGGAGTCAGCATGGTGTGAAAAGCTATCTAAGTCCGAGATCTCCGGCATTACTGAGTTAGCTACCCGGTCCATCTTGCGTCTCCACGGCTCGCTTAAAGTCTCCGGAAGCTCCCCCGGTCTTTGAAACGAGCTGAACATGTTCAATTACGATGCCTTTGTCGAGTGCTTTGCACATGTCATACACGGTCAGGGCGGCTAGCGAAGCGCCAACTAAGGCCTCCATTTCGACACCCGTCCGAGCAGTGGCAACTGCCTCGACTTGGATCAGCAAGCAGGTTTCAGCCGGCCAACTGAACTGAACCTTTACGTGGTCCAGTGGCAAACTGTGGCACAGCGGAATCAGTTCGTCGGTTCGCTTTGCCGCTCCTATGGCGGCAATTCGAGCCACCTGAAGAACGTCTCCTTTGGGCATAGTGCCGCTTTGGAGTCGGCTGGCAACGGTCAAGCCGAGCCTCACCCGGGCCTCAGCCACCGCCGACCGCCGCGTTACCGGTTTTTCGCCCACGTCGACCATCTGCGCATTGCCTTGAGCATCCAGATGGGAAAAAGTCGGCGAAGTCATGATTCTGCGCTGTCCAGTTTGTTCCGAGGTGGTAACCGTAATCGTTCAAGCAGGATAACATACGGTTGGGCAGGCATAAGATAACTATAAATAGTCGAACAGGGAGAGCCGCGACGAACTGCCCATCAATTGCAGACTGGCTTCTAGAGCGGCCTGCCGACTGGTTAATTCGGAGATAACACTGGCCAGGTCGGTATCGATTTCGTTTGATTCGACTTCTTTCAACTGGATCTGTTGATCCTCGGTGCGGGTTTGGATGTGCTCGATGGTTTGTTGCCGGGCGCCGACCAGCCCGCGGGCCATGCTCATGCGCCGAATATCGTCATCTAAAGCGCCCACCAAACGTTCCATGTCAGCCGAACTGCCAATGCGGACGGCATCTTCCAAACGCAACAGGGTCGTAAACGCGCCTTCCACTTCGATACCACTAACGTCCAGTCCGGTGATCACACTTTGTAAACCCGCCGTTGTGCCGACAACACTGCTTTGTCCGGCAGGCACCAGCCCCAGGCCCGTAGCGGCTTGGCTACCACCGCCATTGGTGATTTCAATGGGCTGGGCTCCCGTAGGAGCAGATAGTACCAAGCCATTGCCGTTGGTCGACAGGCTGGCCACCACGCGCAGGCTGGGCGTAAAATTGTTTACATGTGAATTAATTCGCGTGATCACATCGCCGACTGTCTGCACACCATCCAGTTCGACAACTAACTCGGTGCCATCGGTGCGACGAATGCGCAAGTCCTGGGCTACATCGCTTTGAAAAATTCCTTGTCCGAAGTTCAAGCGTGACACAGGTGTAGTTGAATCAAACGTGCGCACACCCAGTTGTGTCGCCAAAGTACCGCCCGCTTCGCCGATCGACAGCGATGTACCGCTCTCCGTGCTTTGAATCGAGAAGTACTTGCCGCTGGGGTCCAGCGCGGCTTGCACGCGCGCCCCGCTGGCTTCGATACCGTTGATCAGATCCTCAACTTTGGTCATACCGGCTGTGTTAACCAGGTAGTCTCGGTTGTTCTGACGAATCGTAAACAACGATCCGTTGGCAATGCCGCTACCGCCAAACAACTGCGACAGCTGGGTTTGTTCGGTCGTTTTTAATTTCAAGTCAGTGCCTACGACAGGCGACGTCGATGCCGCCAGCGTAGTGCGAATACCCAGATCGGCCGCCGTCAAACCCGATCCGACTTCCTCGACACGCAGGATGCCACCTAAACCATCTTGGTACGTGACGCTGATGTTATTCGGGCCAATCGAGACGCTGATGTCGCGTGTTCCCAACTGCTGTGCCTGGATCGCATTGACGACATCTTGGATGTTGTAGGCACCGGTTAAGTCAATTTCGGTGCGATTGATGCCATCGGTCAGCGCGATCGAACCGCGGCGCATGCCTTCGCCATCGTTTAGATCCGATAGAGGTGAAAGTGGATGCAGGCTTGGGTTCAGATCCACGGAGCCGACGATATGGTTGGAACGCGTCCCGAATGCTTCATCGGCCGTGACGTTGGCGGCCAGGGTCGCACCGATATCGGTAATGGTATTGAGTTGATTATCGGTGCCGCTGAAACGAATCGAGTTGCCTAGAATTTGGAGAGGCGGTTGCATGACATCCGCGCCGGCAAACACATGTTGATCGCGAAACTTTGAGTTGCCCAGTTCCACTAGTTTTTTGATGGCTTCGCGGACCTGGTTTGAATTGGCGTCTCGCTCGGCTTCGGACAGTAGATTACCAGATGATTCGATGGCGATGCCCCGCATTTCGTTGAGGATCGACTGCGCTTGAGACAGCATCGATTCGCTGGCACCCAGGATGGTATTGGCGCTCTTGAGATTGTTCAGCACCTGGCCTTTAAACTCGAGGGAGCGCTGCGCGGCCAGGGCTCGTATGGCTGCCGCCGGATCTTCGCTGGCGCGCTCGATGCGCCGACCCGTGCTCAATTGGGTCTGCAGTTTCTGGATCGCCCCCTGGTCGTGATGCACTTGAAACAGCAATCGACTGATTGACTGGGAGGACGATACGCGTCCTATTGTGGCTGGATAAAAGCTGGATGACATATTGAATTGGTTTGACGTGGCTATAAGTTGACGAGGGTGTCCAGCATTTCGCTTGAGGCCGCAATGACTCGACTGCTGGCCTGGAATGCTCGTTGGTAGAAGATCATTTTGATGGCTTCTTCATCCAGGTTCACACCCGAAGTGGCCAGGTGCTTGCTCTCGAGCGTCTTATAAAAATTGCGCAGGCCTTCTGACGTGCCTTGCTGGACATTGATTTCTTGCGTGACGCGGACCACGAAGTCTTCATAGTTCTGCTTGATCGACTGACCACCGAGTTTGGTGAGCGGTTCATCAAAAGCCTGGGCCAACTTAATGGCGTTTTCGGTGCCGCCACCGATGCCGCTAAGACTGGCTGCCAATAACCTCGGGTTGGAGATGATCTGCTCGTTAACCTGCAGGGTATCGGCTGAGTTACCGGTGAAGAAGGTATTCAGTCCGGCAGCTGTCAGGAAACCCGAGTTGTCGTTCTGAAAGGCGAAGCGTAGCTTGGGGTTGGTGGTCTCAAGCTTTAAACCACCCTCCGGCGAGATCGATGCAGATAATCCTGAGATGGCCGCGATTTGATCGCGCACATCCTCCAGCGTCGTATCGCTAGTTCCGCCTGTCAATTGAATGCGGATCGTCGTTGTCGAGTCGCGACCAGATTCCAGGTCATGCACGATCAACTCGAAACTACCATTTTCGATAGTGGATTTCAGGCCGGCTAAGTCCAGTGGGGCCGTGGTGTCATCGGCCGCATAACTGCTCGTTAACGCAGCATAGCCCTCCAGGCCTTGGCCTTGAGTATGGATGCGATTGAATTGTTCAATCAAATTTCGGGCAAAGCCATCCAGATCAGCGATCGTTCTGGAAGCAGCGCCGTCGCGTGCGTCGTAAAGACCTTTCAGGCGGCCACCGGCCACCTGCAGCGGCGAATCGGTATCGGCCAAACGAACTTCGGGACGTGTCTGACCGCCTTCATTGCTGATCGCAAAGCTGACCGGTCGTTGAATGCCGTCGGCTACCAGATACTCACCACCCACGTAAACTGTCACACTCCCACTGGGCTGTTCCACCGCGCGAATGTCGACGTAGCTGGCTAGTTCGCTGAGCACTTGATAACGTTCATCACGTAAACCAACCGCATCGCTGCCGCTGGTACGGCCACCTTCCATTTGGACGACCCGCTGATTCAGCTTGGCAATTTTTTCCGTCAGTCGATTGATCTCGGTGGCAGAGCTTTGAATTT
>JADLDX010000950.1 GCA_020846515.1 Pirellulaceae bacterium | reverse complement strand
TCATGGACCGCTCCGCCTAAGACGGCTCCGGTTGTCGGAGCGATGATATACACGGTCAGCCAACTCCAGCCGTCATGGCCAGGTAAAGCCACGCTACCCCAGCCAGCCACTGTGGCCAGTAGTCGCGGACCGAAGTCACGAGCTGGGTTAAAGCAGGCTTGAGTCAGCGGGGCGATGACGGAGATCAAGCAAGCGACAGTTAAGCCGATGAACACCGCAGCCAAACCCGGCGGCGGCACGACACTGTTCCTGGCATCGGACAGCCCAAAGACCACAATTGCCAGGATCATAGTACCGATCACTTCCGCCATAAAGGCCACATGATGCGGCAAACGCGAGCGCATCTTGGCATGCTCTTCCGACGAATACGGCTTCTCGCCCGCGCCCAATGAGCCCGGGTTAGGATAATATTCACCATAACACATAGCAGTAATTTCGCTGCCCGGCTGGCCACGCGTTACGCCCTTAACGCGTTCCAGTTCTGCCAGTTGTGTGCCGAAGAGGAAGAACAAAGTGGCCGCCGCCAGGAATGCACCGACGACTTGGGCACCAATGTAGGGCATCACGCGATCGCGCGGGAAGCCTCGCCAGACGGCCATCGCAACCGTAATGGCAGGATTGATGTGCGCCCCGCTGACCGAGCCCAGTGTGTAGATCGCCAACATAATGGCGATTCCCCACACGATGGCGACTTGCCACAATCCCGACTGGGCGCCATAAGCCACGTCGGCATGCACCGCTCCGCAGCCAAAAAAGACAAGGATGTAGGTGCCGATCAATTCTGCCGTGCAGGCAGACCGTAGGCTCGGTTGGTGGCTCATAGTGGCAGGTTCACGCTCTAGAGTGGTGGTGGGGTTAACCGACTGAAGCTCAACGGCGCGTCTGAATCAGTTCAGAATCCGACGTGCCCTCGGCTCCACCACAGATGATAATCGCTTGCGCCACGCCGTACTACAGATGCGCAGCACGGCGACAGGTGCGATTCGAGATTAAGGCACATTAAGCCTAAAGCGATATCGACTTACCTGGTGACCCTATTGATACTCGCGCACTTGACGGGCGATGGCCTGCCCCAGAGCGTCGCGCACACGTTCGATCGTGATTCGATCAAAGATTTGTTGGAAGAATCCGGTAACGATCATGCGAATCGCTTCCTTACGAGTGAAGCCACGCGACCGAGCATAAAAAATCAGTTCTTCATCCACTTTGCCCGAGGTGCTCCCGTGTGTGCAACGAACATCATCGGCCAGAATCTCCAAGCCCGGAATCGAATCGGCCCGAGAGAGTTCGCTCAATAGCAGATTGTCATTGCGTTGGTAGCCATCGGTCTTCTGAGCATTGGCATCGACTTGTATCATGCCGCGCCATACGGTGCGCGATTGATCCTGCAATGCAGCTTTGTAAAGGAAGTCGCTGCGACATGCCGGAGCAATGTGATGCTGCAACGTGTTGTAGGTCATGTGCTGGGAATCTTGCGTAAACATCACGCCATTAACTTGGCTGCTGGCCCCCTTACCAACCAGCGCGACTTGTTGACTGACTTGGGCAAAGCGACTGCCCATGGCCGCAATGGTCCACTGCATAGTTGCATTGCGATCGATGGTCGCACGATGATGGGCAAAGTGCCAGGCGCTGCGTCCCCAGTCTTGCAGGTTGACATACCGCAAATGCGCATTGGACTTGACGATCACTTCCACGCTGCCGCAATGGAAACCACCTGCCGTGGGCGTGACGCTACCGGTCTCATGCAACACAGTGGCTTCCGCACCATCCTCAAGAATGATCAGCGTATGTCCCAGATCGCTACCACCGTCGCTCATCGCATTGCTGATGTACAGAGGCTCTGTCAAACATACGCCCCGGGGCACATACAGCAATTGCCCGCCCGACCAGGCGGCCGCGTGCAAAGCCGCGAATCGATCCTGAGCGGGATCCACGACAGAGAACAATGCCGGACGACCGATTTGCTCGTGTTCGGCTGCGTGTTGACTCAGGTCACCAAACAACCCGCCCTTGTTTTGCCAGTTGGCCTCTAACTGAGAGCGTACATTGGCACCATCAAACGTCTCTACGCGACCTGCCAGCGTCACACCTTCGCTCAGCCACTGAGCTAACGGTGCGGCGGTTGCAGCAGTTGTGCCCGCAGCACCACCTGGCAAACTATACCGATCCAGTTTGAACGGACGCAGGTCACTGCGCATCCATTCTTCCTGAGTTCGATCCGGCCATTGGCTGTTTTCGAAACTTTTCCAGGCACTGCGCCGCAAGTCCGTCAACCAGAGTGGCTCGGACAATTGAGCCAACCAGGACTGAAAACCCTCACGTGAAAAAGTTGCGGGCAAAGTTGCTGATGTCATATCGAGTAATTGATCTGAGATGATGGGTTAGTCACGGATTATTGGGTAGTCACGACCGATATCCCGGTGGCCTCGGGAAGGCAGGAACGCAACGAATTAACGCATGTTCCGCCCCGCGGCCCACCACGGTCGAAGCTAGGTTATCAACAGGTTTGCCGGTGAGGACTCTCCAGTGAAATGCTTTATTAGTAAAGCATTTCTGAGAAGTGCCCTTTAGCCGACAGAACCTTCCATTTGCAGTTGAATCAAGCGGTTCATTTCCACTGCGTATTCCATAGGCAGTTCCTTTACCAGCGGCTCGATGAATCCGTTGACGATCATCGTACTGGCTTCCGCCTCGCTCAACCCACGGCTCATCAGATAGAACAGTTGCTCTTCACCGATGCGTGACACGCTGGCTTCATGCCCGACCGACACATCCTGCTCGAGAATCTCGATGTAAGGATAGGTATCGCTGCGACTACGAGGATCGAGAATCAGGGCATCACAAACCACATTGCATCGGCTATGGGCCGCATCTTTTTCCACGCGCACTAAACCGCGATAGCTGCTGCGTCCACCGTTTTTGCTAATGGACTTGCTGATGATTTGCCCGGTTGTATGCGGAGCAGCATGGACCAACTTGCCACCGGCATCTTGGTGCTGTCCGGCGCTAGCAAACGCGATCGACAGGATTTCACCGCGTGCTCCCGGTTCCATCATATAGACAGCCGGATACTTCATGGTCAACTTGCTACCCAAGTTGCCATCGACCCACTCCATGGTCGCATCGCCGTACGCCATGGCGCGCTTGGTAACCAGGTTGTAGATATTGTTGGCCCAGTTTTGGATCGTGGTATAGCGACAACGGCTGCCGCGTTTGCAGACGATTTCGACCACGGCCGAGTGCAAGCTTTCACTGCTATACATTGGAGCCGTGCATCCTTCGACGTAGTGCACTTCAGCGCCTTCGTCGACAATGATCAGCGTCCGCTCGAACTGCCCCATGTTTTCTGCATTGATGCGGAAGTAGGCTTGGAGAGGGAACTCGATTTTCACTCCCGGTGGTACATAAATAAAGGATCCACCCGACCAGACCGCGGAATTAAGCGCAGCGAACTTGTTGTCCGTCGGCGGAATAATCTTGCCGAAGTATTCGCGGAGTAAATCAGGATGCTCGCGTAGCGCGCTGTCTGTATCCAAGAAGATCACGCCTTGGTTAGCCAGATCTTCTTTTAGGGAACCATAAACAACTTCGCTCTCGAACTGTGCTTTGACTCCAGCCAGGTATTGGCGTTCAGCCTGGGGAATACCCAGCTTGTCAAATGTATCCTTGATCTCTTGGGGCACATCTTCCCAAGTTCGGCCCTGGCCTTCAGTTGGTTTCAGGTAGTAAAAGATGTCCTGGAAATCGATGGCGATGTCGCCGCCCCACGTGGGCATTTTCTTGGCGTTAAAAATCTCCAGCGACTTAAGACGAAAATCTCGCATCCAAGCCGGTTCGTTCTTCATCTCTGAGATCTGCGCCACGATAGTGGCGTCGATGCCTTTGCGAGCCTTGAAGAAAGCCTTGCTCTCGGTCCGGAAATCGTACTTATTTATTTCGCCAATAGCGTCGGGCGATTCTAAGGTTACGTCCGTTGACATATGCAGCCTATCGTATGTTAGAGCTAATTCTTGATCGTCAGTTGAATTGGTCGCCGCGAAAAACCGCAGGTCGTTCGCCAGGCAACATCACTTGGTTTACTGGGAGGCAATTAAATGCCTATGCTCAAATGTTTGGGCTCAAATGCCTTGGCTTAAATGACTGGGCTGATCTAGCCTGTCGCTTAAGCTGGCTGGGGCCGGATGTGCTAAACTGCGGCCGGTTCACTGGACTCTACTTTCAACATCTGCTCGTTGGCGGCATCGGCATCGGGATGGGACCGACGAATTCGGTCGTAGCCGGAGGCATGTAGTTCACGGGCCAGTTCGGGTCCGCCCGTTTCCACAATGCGTCCACCCAGCATGACGTGGGTATACTGGGGTGGATTGTGCTCGAGCAATTTGTCGTGGTGCGTAATAATCAGCAGTCCCATCTTTTCGCGACCGATCTCAGCGATGCTGGCGCTGACCAAGCGTACGGCATCCGCATCCAAACCGCTGTCTGTCTCGTCAAGAATGGCGAACTTGGGCTGCAACATGGCCAACTGCAAAATCTCGGCTCGCTTCATTTCACCGCCAGAGAATCCTTCGTTGACATAGCGCCGAGCGAACTCTGGATCCATCTTCAGCTGCTCCATGCGATCCTTCAGTTCGCGCCGAAACTCGCGCATGGGGATCAGCTCTTCGCCCTCTTTGCGATCAGGACGGCGCACGTTGGTGGCAGCGTGCCTGAGGAAGTCGGCCATCTTGACACCAGGAATCGTGGCCGGTCGCTGAAAAGCGATGAAAATGCCAGCCCGAGCTCGCGCGTCGGCTTCCATCTCCAACAAATCCTGGCCGTCTAACGTGATCGTACCTTGCGTCACTTCGTAACCAGGATGGCCGGCGATGACCAGCCCCAGCGTGCTTTTTCCGGAGCCGTTCGGGCCCATCAGCGCGTGCGTCTGACCGTATTCCATCTCAAGATTGACCCCACGCAGGATCTCTTTGCCTTCGACAGATACGTGCAAGTTATGAATCTTTAGTACATGCGTCATCGGCTCTACTATCCTCTTTGGTCGTAAGGCGTACGCGCCAGGTACACCATCCACTGAACTACTGTTTATCAATTACGGTTATCAACTAGTTTTGCAATCCGCTGATTGCCATCTGCCGCCTGATTGAACTCAGGCCTGCAGGTTGGTGTCTATGAATGCTTTTGTTTTTCGTGTGCGTGAGTTGTGTATGCTTGCGTAAGTTACTGAGCGGCCAAGCCCGCTGGCTCTCGCCCTCCAAGAGCGTTTGCCTGTGGCAATTGCGCGGCGGGAGCCGCCTCGGTCACCGCCGGCCGGTATTGGCACATGGTGTGTCCATCCAAACGACATGAGTCCAAATGCATGGTTTGCCCAACCGCTTCGCTAAGCATTTCCGCTTCCAACTCGCAAAGCGATCGCTGACCATCCAAATTCGATAGCTCTGGATAAGGACAGGCGTGTACCTGCAACACAGGCAGCTCTAACGTGCCCTCAACGCCAGCCGGAACCCGATGTTGATTCAACATCTCCGCCACGGCGGTCATGCGTTCGCGCAATGTGCCGGTCCCAGGCACGTGGCCTTTCATTTCCAGCCCCATCCGTCGGCCCACGCGTCGCAATATTCGCTGCCGCATAGCCTGACTGGGCAAATCCATGACCTCTTGCCACAGGGCTAAGGCTAGACCCGAATAACTGGCCGATGCGTAACGCATACCCAAGTGTGTCAGATAATATCGAAACTGCGGCCTGCCTCGTCCGGCAACTACCTTCCGCCGCTCGATCATCTCCACCTGTACTAACCGGTCCAATCGTTGACGTACGGCCGTGGCCGTCACCTCCAACCGATCGATCAGTTCCTGTACTGTCAACCCCTCATTGCGTCGCAATAAATCTAAAACAGCCTGATCGATTGGCCTGACGCCATCGGAAAGGGAAGATTCTGCAAGCGTGTGGTCGGTATCCATAGCAGCCAAAGCCTCGTATGGTTGGAAACTCTTCTCCAAAGATTATGCTATGCGGCTATTTTCGACAAGCCCCGGTGTGAAAAATAGACAATGCTTGCAAACCCTCCCAGCGCAGCGTCCGGGAGGGTCGAAAGAACAGGCGCTACTGCAGCCTGTTTTTTCGGGGAGGACGCGTGGGCCGCACAGGTGAGTTAGCGGCGGAGTACTTCATGCTTGGGTTAGCACGGGAGGCCCCCTCCCCGCCTGAGCTGACGACAGGCGACCCTCCCGCTGCTACGCAGCAGGCGGGTTAAATGGATCTCCCCCTTTATTTCCGCGGCTGGAAATCGGGAGATCTTGAGTATAATGAAGCGGTCTGTACGCTTCGATTCCCTAGCTCATTACCCGGCTCAGCGGTTCAGGATGTGCTCATGCTCCGATTGATTCGACGGTTGGCGACTTTTCTTCGCGCCCGACGCCTGCAATTAGCTTATGCGCCGGCCAGACGCATTGGTCTGTGGTTTACCGTAGGCTTGATCGTGAGTTTTATGGTCCAGCCAACCTTTGCTCAACTGGGCGAGAACCAGGTTCGGACCATGGGTCTGGATGTCATGTGGCGGTCGCAATTGCAGATGCCCGCCGAGGCTGGCAGTATCGTTTCCACGCACTTGTGGACGAACCCGAAGGTCAAGAAGAGCTATGCGGAACTGAAATTGCCAGCCGGTATGGGCGTTGGCAGCCGAACTCTTCGAGCCAGTGCCGACACCTTGGGCAAAGACGGCGCACCTATTGGTATCGAAGCCGCGAAAAAAGATGTCGAGACTCGCGCGGCGCGCATGTTGGGAAGAGCCAGTGGATTGGCGGCAGTGGAAGTAACTGTCCCCATGATTTATTTCGTAGTGGTTACCAGCGATGGGGTCGTGCAAAACTTTGACGCCGAAACAGGCGAATCACTGTGGAAGAATAGTTGCGGCTCGCTGCGTTTTCCGGCGGCCCCGGCCAGTGTGAGCGATTATGGGATTGTGGTCGCCCATGGCCCTGAGCTTTATCTGCTGGACTGGAAAACTGGAAAACACCTGGCCCGACGCGCGATGCAGCGTGCTTCTACCGCTGGTGTGGCCATGATCGATAATTTCGCTTTTGTATCGAGCCTGTCTGGACAACTCAACGCCTTCGATTTTTCAAAACCAGGCAATGCATCGCCATGGACATACCGTCTATTTGGACGCGCTGTTACCATTCCCGCCAATAGCGATCGAACACATAAATTGGTTGCGTTTGCGACAGAAGACGGGGTCGCTACGCTGTTTTACGCCGGGGAAAAGATAGGCCCCTGGTTCAATTTCGAAGCTCGCTCTCCGCTGAGTGGACCTTTGACATTTATCGGCGGGGCGATGTATTGCGGCGATAGCGCAGGCCAAATCTCAAAGGTTGGATTGGATCGCGTCGGCAGCGTTCAATGGCGATTCATGCTGGGAAGTGGGCTAGGTGCTCCGCCCATGGTTATCAACAAGGTCTTTTATGCGACCAGCGAAATTGGATACATGTCGGCAGCCGATGACTCCAATGGCTTTCCGCTATGGAGAGAACCGGTTCCGCGAATTCGCGCCATCTTGTCCGGCACACAGGATCACTTGTATTGCCGTTCCTTGACCAATCGGCTAATCGTCGTTGATAGCAAGAGCGGAAAGATCATCAGTCAAACCGGCGAGTCGTTGATTGCCACCAGCGTCATCAATCACCTTACCGACCGTTTGTACGTCATCTCTGCCGGTGGTACGGTCCAGTGCTTGCGAGAAATCGGCAAAGAGCATGATATGCCGACATTCCTCGAACCACTGCCAGCACCAGCCGAATCCGCTAAACCGGCTGAAGCAACGGCTCCTGCCGAAGGCGAAGCCGATCCCGCCATGCAAGAAGCCCCCGCTGAATCGAGTGACCCATTTGGTGCCAGCACAGCAGCCGATCCCTTCGCTGCACCGGCGGCACCTGCTGATGGCGCGGGGGCGGCCGACCCGTTCGCCGTGCCTGCTACTCCCGCTGGCGCAAATCCATTCTGAAGCGTCTGCTACGCAACCAGCTTAAGTCGTCGTCTACTGGTTAGTCGGTCAATAAAACTTAACCGCGGTCCGGATGACCTCCCAGGAATCATCCGGCGAGAAGTTATGCAAAGAGTGCCGGCCGTCTAAGCCGCCGGTCAGTTTTCGGGTCCAAAATGCTATCGGGTCTAGGATGCCAGTTTAGGACTGGCCGGTCTGGCCGTTTGTAGTTGGCAGACCGGCCTCGAGTGCAGGCGTGTTGACCTCAGCACCGATCAGGCGATCAGGCGATCCAGGTCGGCTCCCAACCGCTACGGTAAGGCTTGTTGAGCCACTGTTCCGCAGCTGGCATGTTGGTAAACCGCATGGTGTCGCTGTTCCACATCAACAGCTTTCCAGGCACGCGAATTGCCACCGTGCCCAGGAGCACGGTCTCGGTCAAAGGACCTGAGTAATCAAAGTGCGAAGTGGTCTCGCCGATAC
>JADLDX010000949.1 GCA_020846515.1 Pirellulaceae bacterium | reverse complement strand
TTTCATCGCCAACTCGGCGTAGGCGGCGTTGCCGCGAACCCCGGGCTATGGAATACAACGCAGTTGGTGTGTGTTCACCGATTATGCGTTCGACCAATGCATGATAGAGGCACTTAAAAACTCGAAGTCAGGTTCGCCCTGGAAGGCGATTCGTTGTCGCTATTCTAATTCTCGGCTAGAATGATAGATTCGTTGCTTGCGGTAGGATGATCGCTCTTATTTAAGGGGTAGTGATGCGATCGATAGCCAGTGTTCTTGAATTGCCCATGCTGAGAAGGCCTGCGTTGGGATTGCTGGGGTGGCCCGTGATCGTGGCGGTGCTGCTCTTGCCAGCTGCGGCGGAAGATGTCGTTTCGTATAACCGGGATATTCGACCCCTATTGTCCGATCGCTGTTTTGCCTGCCATGGCCCAGATGACGCCAAGCGGGAGGCCAAGCTGCGGCTGGATATCGCCAGTCACGATGAAGGTCCGTTTCAGTCGCGCGACGGCCATCAGGCCATCCAACCGGGTGATCCGGCAGGGAGCGAACTTTGGAAGCGGTTGACCACCGATGACCCGTCACTGCAAATGCCACCCCCGGACTCGAACAAAAAACCGCTGACCGATGCCCAGAAAGAACTGGTCGCGCGCTGGATCAAACAAGGCGCCGCTTACGAAGAGTTCTGGTCCCTTGTGCCTCCGCGACCGCAGCCTTTGCCGACGATCGAAAAGAGCCAGTGGCAGGCCAACCGGATCGACCAGTTTGTTTTGGCGAGTTTGGCCAAGCGAAAAATGCAACCGCGGCCTCCGGCGGATAAGCGAACCTTGATTCGGCGCGTGACCCTCGACCTGACAGGCTTGCCACCCACAAGACAAGCCATCGGTCAGTTCGAACAAGATGCTGCGCCCGACGCCTATGAGAAACTGGTCGATCGACTGTTGGCTACGCCGCAGTATGGCGAACATATGGCTCGCTACTGGTTGGACCTGGTGCGCTTTGCGGACACCAATGGAATGCATCACGATCACTATCGCGAACTGTCCCAGTATCGCGACTGGGTGATTCGAGCCTTGAATGCGAACTTGCCATTCGACCAGTTCACCACCTATCAATTGGCCGGAGACTTGCTTGAAAACTCGACGATCGATCAGCAGATCGCCTCGGGGTACAACCGGCTGCATATGGTCATGGACAGAGGCACCAATCCTCCGCTGGAAAGCTACACACGCAATGTCGTGGATCAGGTGTCTGCCTTTGGCACAGTATTCATGGGCATGACACTGGAGTGCGCTGTGTGCCATGACCACAAATACGATCCGGTGAAGCAGAAAGATTTTTACGGGTTGTTCGCATTCTTCAACAACATCGACGGCGACCCCGAAACACCCGGACGCGATCAGCAACCGCCTATCTTGAAACTACCCACGCCCGAACAGGCGGCCAGCTTAAATGAGCTTGAGGCAAAACTCGCCGCGGCCAATCAAGCCATCGACAAGTTGAAGCAATCCATCAAAGATCTATCGGCAGCCAGTGCGACGGACAAGAGTGGCGCGGCCAAGAATGGCGACGGCTCGACAACCGGGCAACCAGCCAGCGCCTTGGAAAAGGAGCTGAAAGAAAAGGAAGCCGAGGCGAGTCGACTGAAGACAGCCCATGAGGAACTTCAACGCAGTTTGCCCATCGCTTTGGTCATGAAGGAGCGCGCCGATGTGCGGCCGGCTTACATTCTCCAGCGTGGCGCATACGACCAGCCTGGCCCAGAGGTCAGCCGGAACACGCCAGCGTTTCTGCATCCCTTAAAGTCGAGCGGTGATCTGAAGACGCGCTTGGACTTGGCGCGTTGGGTGACCGACCCGCAAAATCCATTGACCGCGCGGGTGACAGTCAATCGTTATTGGCAACAGTTTTTTGGTGTGGGGCTGGTGAAGACCTCCGCCGATTTCGGTGCCCAGGGTGAGTTTCCAAGTCATCCTGAATTGTTGGACGAATTGGCCCACGCGTTTGTCGACTCGGACTGGGACGTCAAGTCGCTCGTTCGCCGAATCGTGTTGTCGCAGACGTACAAGCAATCGTCGCGTGTGTCGCCAGAGGAGTATCGCGCCGATGCGGATAACCGACTGCTCGCCCGCGGCTCACGCATACGCTTGGATTCTGAAGTGATCCGCGATCAAGTCCTGGCTATCAGTGGTCTGCTGAATAACAGTATGTACGGAAAGAGCGTCAAGCCACCGCAACCTGCCGACCTGTGGAGAACGGTCTCTATGGTTTCGTCCTCTACTTACTCGTTCAAAGAGGACACCGGTGACAAGATCTATCGACGCAGCTTTTACACGTTCTGGAAACGCGCCATGCCGCCGCCTCAGATGACCATCTTTGACGCGCCAACGCGAGAAAGCTGTACCTCGCGCCGTGAGCGGACCAATACGCCAGTACAAGCATTGTTGATGATGAATGAGAGTCAATACTTCGAAGCGGCACGCCATTTCGCGCAGCAGTTGTTAGCACCGTCGGATCACAGTGACGCAGAGCGTCTGAGCATTGCCTTCGAGTCGATCACATCGCATCTGCCGGACGCCGACGAGCAAGCCAGCTTGCGCAGCGGATTGGAAAGCTTTCGTGCGGTCTACCAAGACGATGTCGAAGCAGCGCGGGAAATGACGGCCGATGTAACTTTAGCCAACGATGCACAGCGT
>JADLDX010000948.1 GCA_020846515.1 Pirellulaceae bacterium | reverse complement strand
TGTAACCTGACGTCAGGCGCTCGATCTCGGCTTTGGCGGATGGGTCCTCAAGTCGCTCGAAGTCAACCAGCGCCAGGGGGTGAATCTTGATGTAGGTCGTAATGATGAACTCCATGCGCGCGAGACCGACGCCCTCGTTAGGAATGAACGACAGCGAGAAGGCCTCTTCGGGATTGGCCAAGTTCATCATCACTTTCGTGCGTGGGTGGCCAAGTGTTTTGAGACTCGTCCGTCGTACGTCAAAGGGCAGCGTGCCTTCATAGACGACGCCCGTGTCGCCCTCTGCGCAGCTGACCGTGACCAACTGGCCATCCTTGAGCGCGTCCGTACCGTGCTCGGTGCCGACGATAGCTGGTACGCCCAATTCGCGACTCACGATGGCGGCATGGCAGGTGCGGCCACCACGGTTGGTGATGATGGCGGCGGCCTTTTTCATGATGGGCTGCCAGTCGGGGTCGGTCTTGTCGGTAACCAGCACCTCGCCCGCTTGAAACTGGCCGATGAACTGCGGGCTGTTAATGACCCGCACGCGTCCTGTGGCGATTTTCTCGCCGACGCTACGCCCAGTAATCAGCACGCGGCTTCGCTGGCTCAACACATAGGATTCGAGCACGTTGGGATTCTTTCGCGACTGCACGGTCTCGGGCCGAGCCTGCACGATGAAGAGCTCTCCAGTATGTCCATCCTTGGCCCATTCCAGATCCATGGGCGCCAATTGACCCCGCTTGGCGGAGTAATGATCCTCAACAATGCAGCCCCAGCGCGCCAGTTCCAGCACCTCATCGTCGGTCAGTGACAACCGTAAGCGGTCGGCGGGCGGCACGGGAACGTTCTTGACCATCTTCCCGCCCCCGAGGTCATACACGAGTTTGAATTCCTTGCTGCCAATGTTTCTTTGCAGAATTGGCCGGTGACCGGTCTTAAGCGTCGTCTTAAAAACGACATACTCGTCCGGAGTGACTGAGCCTTGCACCACGTTTTCGCCTAGGCCATAAGCGGAGCTGATCAGGACCGCATCGCGAAAGCCAGACTCGGTATCAATCGTGAACATCACGCCGGAACAGGCCAGGTCGGAGCGCACCATGCGCTGCACGCCGATGCTGAGCGCCACCTTGAAGTGATCGAAGCCTTTGTCCACGCGATAACTGATGGCCCGGTCAGTGAACAGCGAGGCGAAGCAGCGTTTGCATGTTTCCAATAGGGCTGCGATACCCTGCACGTTAAGATATGTTTCTTGCTGACCAGCGAAGCTTGCATCGGGCAGGTCTTCAGCGGTGGCTGAGGAACGCACGGCCACATCGAGCGGCACGGCGCTGTCACCCTGCAACTGGCGGTAGGCACCAGCAATAACCTCTTCCAAATCCTGCGGCAGCGCCGCGCTAAGGATGGCTTGTCGCACAGCGTGGCCACGCTGGCTCAGGTTAGCCATATCGTGGGTATCGAGGTCGGAGAGTGTTGCGCGAATGAGTTGGTCGAGACGGGCTGCGCGTATGAAATGGCGATAAGCTTCGGCCGTGATGGCGAAACCATCGGGCACCTTCACGCCCTGGCTGGTGAGTTCTCGAACCATTTCGCCCAGCGAAGCATTTTTGCCGCCGACAAGCGGAACATCATCAATGGTGATTTCGGCAAACGATTTGATGAGTGGTGAGGAGGTTGGTTTGCTCATGTTCATTAGGCCTGGAAGTTAAGGTTGTGGGCGAATCGAAGATAATCTTGGCGTCTGCGCTTCCAGGCCATTGAAAGTTACCCCGTTTTGCATATCCGCATGGATTCATTATTCGCTTGGTACTATCGAGAAACTCGCAGTCGCAAGTCGTAACAGGTACTCGTGTTATGCTTGGCCCACCGTTTCCGCGTTCGGGACGCGGGCTATCGCGGCGTCGTCTCGCAATCCTTGCTTAGGCACTCGGAAACGATTATTGGATTCAGAGAAATAAATGGGAATCGCCCCGTTGAACCATTTCGATGTGGCGGAATCCACCATTCCTGAGCCTAAAAGGGATGGCCTAAGAAGATCCTCATTGTCGATGAGCGTTCATCGGACAGGACGGTTGGTAGTGTGTGAAGGCGTGCTTTAATCCGGCCGGTTCAGAAAACCGGCGTATCCGGAGTGACGCTGTCTACGCAAAAGAAATTTGTTCGCACCGCGTGTCTGATCAAATAGTTTATATGTAAAGTAATCCTTGAATCGCTAGCGATTTCCGTATCTCATACGCGTTCAACGTTTGTCAAATAACACGCAGATTGGTGTGGGTACGAAGACGCTGCTCTGATTAAAAGTCATCATGCCGCTCTTCGGCTCGATTGAAAACACGGCCAGCGTATGGGAGAGTTGGCCGGCGGCTAGCAGCCACTGACCTTCGGGGGTAATGTTGAAGTTGCGAGGCGTGGCGCCGCGAACGGGCTCGCGTTGTACGAAACGCAGTTGGCCAGTCGTCTGATCGACGGCGAAGGCAGTGATGGTGTCATGGCCACGGTTGGCCGCATACACAAACTGACCATTGGGGTGCACGCGAATCTCCGACGTGCTTTTAGCTCGCTCACGCTCTAGATCGGCAGCAGGCACGGTCTCAATAGTTTGCTTGGCGGTCATAGTGCCTTTGTCCGCATCGTAATCGAATACGGTTACTGTCAGCGATATCTCATTGACGACATAAATCCAACGACCGTTGGGATGGAACTTCATGTGTCGCGGTCCACTGCCAGGTGGCAGCGTGCCATGGCCATGCGACTGGATGCTGCTGCTGGCCGCGTCTAACTTGTAAATCAGTACTTGATCCAAGCCAAGATCGGGCACAAACGCAAAGCGATTGTCGGGTGAGACGCCAGTCCAGTGAGCATGAGATGCATCCTGTCGTCCCGAGACTGCCTTGGATCCGCCAACATGATCGATGAGGGCGGTGCGTTTGATCAACGATCCGTCTTCCTTGACAGCAAATGCAGCCACTGATCCACCGCCATACTGCGCGGTCAGTAACGTGCGACCAGTCTTATCTAACGAGACATGTGCAGCACCTCCGTCACCAATGGGCACCGAGTTCATCAGCCGCAACGTAGGTTTGGCTGCACTGCCCTCAATGGCAAACGCAGCCACCACCTGATCATTGCTCAGTCCACCCACGGCATACAAGACTGGCAACTTCGGATGCTTCTCTACGAATCCTGGCCCTTCCATGGGAGCAGCCAACGTCGGCTCAGAGATCTTGCCATCGTCCGTGTTGAACTGACAATGGTAGATGCCTCGACTGAGCGAACTTCGACCAGTGCCAATCCAGACATCCAACGTCTCGGCCAGCGCCGCTGACTGCATCGATAGACCGACGAGGGCAGCGGCTAATGATAGAGCGCTTCGGAGGATAATGCCTCGCCATTCATCGAGCCGGTAGCTGTTGATAGTCGCATTGCTCATCTGTGCTGTCCTTGTGAAGTGGTTCGAGAGAGTCTTTTGTCGGTGGATTTGGCGTTCGCTTAAGGGGTTAACTTCTTTTCCGTTCGAATCGATTGGAAAGACACTTTCGGGTTTTCTCGTAGCAGTGTAGTCAAATCCCAATCGGTCTGCAGCAAGACGGCATCGTGGCCAAATTGGTCTTTGACGAGTTTGGCGGCGTAGGGCAATTTGATACGATCGGCAATTTCATTGGCGTCGGCTGCCTTGGGCAAGTCAGGCAGATCGAACCAGCGGGCCAATTTATAGGGCCGCCAACTGACTCGAGATGCCGCGTTGTATTCTGATTGCAGCCGAAACTGCACTACGTCAAACTGCAACTCGCCCACGGCGCCCAGTATGCACTCGCGGCGTGTGGAACGCGGATCGTGAAACATCTGAATCGCACCTTCTTCAATCAACTGGGCCAAACCGCGATCGAACTGTTTGCGACGACCCGTATCGGAACAGTCCAATACGGCAAAAAACTCTGGTGAGAATTGAGGTAGGGCGTCGTAGCTGAAAACCGGACCATCACACAACGTGTCTCCCAATCGAAACTCACCCGGGCAGACCAAACCGATAATGTCTCCAGGATAAGCTTCTTCGATAGTGATGCGATCTTGCCCAAAGATGCGAACGGCGCGGGAGAGTCGTGTCTTCTTGCCAGACCTGGCAATTGTTATTTCCATATCGCGTTCGAATCGGCCCGAGCACACGCGCACAAAGGCCACGCGATCGCGATGCCGTGGGTCCAAATTGGCTTGGATCTTGAACACAAAGCCAGAGAACTGAGTGGGATCTACCGGGACGTTGGCGGTATCATTGGGCCGCACGCCTGGAGGAGGGCAAAGCCGCAAGAAACCATTCAGAAAGTGTTCTACACCAAAGTTCGTCAAAGCACTCCCAAAGAAGACCGGCGTTTGCCGACCGCTAAGGAATGCTTCTTCATTGAAGGCGCCGCCTGCCGAACGAACTAGCTCCACTTCGTCGCGCGTTGAATTGATCAGGCTGGCGGAGACTTGATTGCTCTCTTCCAGCTCATGCCAGTTCATTACGTCCGCGGCAATACGTCGCGAACCTTGACGATCATTGAACAGGTAGAGTTGATCGCTATTGAGATCGACGATGCCCTCGAAATCGGCGCCGGTACCAAGGGGCCAGTTTTGAGGAATGGGTTCCAACGAGAAGCGACGTTCGATCTCGTCCAGGATCTCGAGCGAAGCGCGGCCAGGTCGATCCACTTTATTGACGAATGTGATGATCGGTATCTTGCGCAGATGGCAAACTTGGAAAAGTTTTTCAGTCTGAGTCTCAATACCTTTGGCCAAATCGATCACCATCACCGCCGCATCGGCGGCCATCAACGTGCGATAGGTGTCTTCGCTAAAGTCATGGTGACCTGGCGTATCGAGGAGGTTGACTTGGCAACCGGCGTATTCGAATGTGAGGGCCGTGGAACTGACCGAAATACCACGTTGCTTTTCCATCTCCATCCAGTCGGAGGTGGCCGCCCGTTGCGTCTTGCGACCGCGAACCACACCCGCAATTTCAATAGAACCTCCAAACAGTAGCAGTTTCTCGGTCAGCGTGGTCTTGCCAGCATCCGGGTGCGAAATGATCGCAAACGTTCGTCGCCGCTTCCGCTGCATTTCCGCGTTGGATGATGGCAAGGGCTCGCTGGTCGGCGGCAGGATAAATTGGGAATCAGTCGAGGTCGACATGCATATTGGTCCAAGGAGGCAATTGGTTCAGTTGAAGACTGGCGGGTAAGTTTCTCACCCGTTAAGAAGGGCCGGCCCAGCTAGGGCTTGACCATACAATCTGCGCGAAGTGGATGACACTAGCGGGCCAGGGGCAGTTGGACCCCCATCGACTAAGATCACGGCGGCCCCATTCGAGAAGTCATAATCAGACTTTCGTAATCCTGTCTTCCAGCCTGGTTGGAATCCGGGCCGCAGTTCCAATTTAAAGCTGTAAGTGAATCGTGAGCCTTAGTATATCGCTATTAGCCCCACGTTTCCACCGGGTGCGGTTTGGGAACTAACCCTCCCAAGCGCAGCTGAGGGAGGTTCGAAAAACACGCGTTTAGCGTAGTTTTTCGGGGAGGGTGCGTGCGCCGCAGAGACGAGTTCGCAGCGAAGTGCTTCATGCTTGGGTTAGCACGGCCGGCCCTCCCCGCCCACGCTGCCGCGGGTCGACCCTCCCGCTGCTACGCAGCAGGAGGGTTAGTT
>JADLDX010000947.1 GCA_020846515.1 Pirellulaceae bacterium | reverse complement strand
TTGAAGTAAGGCACGCGAAAGGTTTTCGTCGGCTCGGCGGTGGCTTCGGTTTGATTGATGACCAACACGCCGCCTGAGACCAACATGAAGGCGAACAGCGTGCCGATGCTGCATAGATCGGTCACGTAGGCTTGGTTGAGAAAGATAATTGGCATGGCCACCAGAATGCCCGTGATCACCGTTGCAAAGGCGGGTGTTTTAAAGCGTGGGTGAATACTGGCGAATCGAGCGGGCAGCAAGCCATCGCGGGCCATCGCCATCCAAATGCGAGGCTGGCCGATCTGAAACACCAGAAACACACTGGTGATGGCGATGATGGCACTGAGCGAGACGATGCCAGCCATCCAATTGAGTTCGTATTTCTGAAATACGAAGGCCAGGGGATCGCCGACGCCCAGTTCGCGATAGGAAACCATACCGGTCAGTACAATCGCGATGGCGATGTACAGGATCGTACAGATGATCAGCGTCAGGATGGTTGCCCGCGGCAGGTCGCGCTGGGGATTGTGGCACTCCTCGGCGGTCGTTGAGATAGCATCGAAACCGATGTAGGCAAAGAAGACAGCAGCGATGCCCTTGAGGACTCCCGTGGCCCCGTTGGGCGCAAAAGGCGACCAGTTCTCTGGCTGAACATAAAAAGCACCGACGGCAATCACTCCCAGCACCACACAGACCTTGAGCACGACCATCATGTTGCTGGCGGTCTTCGACTCTTTGATGCCGATGAACACCAGGCATGTCACCAAGAAATTGATCATCAGGGCCGGTATGTCGACGATGAATCGCATGCCGCCAATTTGCGGCGCCGTGTTCCAGATCTGCATCAGCATTTCATGCCTGGCCAGCCCGTCGGCAGTCACTGTGCCGTTGGCCTGTGCGGCGGCGGCCTGGGCACACGAGTAATAATCGTTTTCAATCCAAGCGGGCATATGAATGTCAAAACCAGCCAGGAGTGTCGAGAGATATTCGGACCATGAAAACGCAACCGTGCTGTTGCCAATGGCATACTCCATCAGCAAATCCCAGCCGATGATCCAAGCAATCAATTCACCGAAGGCGGCATAAGCATAGGTATAGGCGCTGCCGCTGACCGGCACACGCGCAGCGAACTCCGCATAGCAAAGGGCAGAGAACAGGCAGGTGATGGCTGTGAGTATGAATAGCAGCGTCACAGCGGGACCACCATCAAACGATGCGCTACCGATGGTCGAGAATATACCGGCACCCACGATGGCGGCGATGCCGAAGCAGACCAGATCGAACAGGTTCAAGTTGCGATGCAGTTGGGCATCGGAGCTTTGAACCTCCAGTTCGGAGCGAATAGCCAAGACATCTTTACGTCGGAAGAGATTGGACCACATAGGTCATCGCCCTGGAGAGGAATCGCGTTGTTGCGCTCGGTCTTGACCGGTCATGCCCGAGGCGAAAACGCATGGACTTGGCCGTATACATGAAGCTTGTCCCGCGGAAAACGCAAGCGTAGTCCACAGCCATCAAAAAAAACAGCCCGGCCGCAAACGGCCGAGCTGTGATTGAGCAGATCGAGATGGATCGATGTCGATCGATGAGGAGCCATCAGCCCGCCATCGAAATCGTGGCGATTAGCCTTCGTAGCCGGCTTCGCCGTGTTCCACAATATCCAAACCTACGTCTTCGGTTTCTGGCGTTGGACGGAGACCGACGACGGCTTTCACCACCATGGCAATCACGACCGTGGCCACAACCGACAGTACCAGCGTCAAGCCCATGGCCTTGAGCTGCTCGATCCACAGGGTGTTGGATTCAATACAGGCGACCAGACCATTGGTCTTGGCATATGCTTCGTTGAGCAGGTTCGGGTTGGTCTTTGGATCAGCCAGCAAGCCGGTCAATAGAGCGCCCATGGTACCGCCAACTGCGTGAACACCGAAGGTGTCCAATGCATCGTCGTACTTGAGAGCTTTCTTGACCATGGTGCAGAAGACGTACGGCACGATACCGGCCAGAACACCGATGATTAGCGCGCCTTTGACCGTTACGAAACCGCAAGCCGGGGTAACCACAACCAGACCAGCGACCGCACCCGAGCAGAAGCCCAGAATGGATGGCTTGCCGTTACGGATGTACTCGATCAGTGGCCATACAAAGCTGGCTACTGCGGCGGCGATGGTGGTAGTCATGAAAGCGTTGGCAGCGATGCCGTCAGCGGCCAGGGCAGAACCTGCATTGAAACCGTACCAACCTACCCACAGCATGCCCGTACCAATCGAAACCAATACCATGCTGTGCGGTGGCATTGGAACCTTGCCAAAGCCTTTACGTGGGCCGAGGATCATGCACAGGACCAATGCTGACCAACCGGAGCTCATGTGAACCACAGTACCACCAGCGAAGTCGATGGAGCGAATTTTGGCCGCACCGTTCCATACGCCGTTCATCAAACCATCCACACCCCAAATCATGTGGGCCAGTGGGAAATAGACGACAACCATCCACAGCGCAATGAAGAGCATGATGGCCGAGTACTTCATGCGTTCGGCAATCGCACCCACGATCAGCGCGGGCGTGATGATGGCGAACATCAACTGGAACATAGCAAAGACGGATTCGGAAACCCAATAACAGTAGTTGGTGTCCGGCGCACCGCCGACACCTTCCATCATCACGTGCTTCATGCTGCCCCAGTACGGTGAACCGCCTTCTCCGAAGACAGCCGAGTAACCAAAGGTGACCCACAGAATAGTCACCAAGCCCGCGCAACCAAAGCACTGAGCCACCACCGATAACACGTTCTTGTCTCGAACCAAACCGCCATAGAACAATGCCAGGCCAGGCAGGGTCATGAAAAGAACAAGTGCGGCGCAGACCATGATCCAGGCATTGTGACCAGGACCGGCTGGATATACGAACGATCCCTTTTGGGCGTCGCTCAAGCCGGCACCTGCATCAACGTTGTTGATGTAGGCCTCCAAAGCCGCGATGCGCTGCTCAGCCGACAGTGGTTCAGCCGCTGCGGGAGCCGCCTCAGCCGCTGGCGCCGCATCTGCTGCAGGCGCCGCAGTCGTTTCTGCCGGCGCGCTGGCTGCGTCCTGAGCTATACCAAGAGGAGAAAATGCACCACTAAGCGTGATGCCGAGTGCTACCAGCAACACACGAAACGACA
This sequence comes from Pirellulaceae bacterium, assembly GCA_020846515.1. Classification (GTDB taxonomy): domain Bacteria; phylum Planctomycetota; class Planctomycetia; order Pirellulales; family Pirellulaceae; genus Aureliella. Next base: position 3,540 of record JADLDX010000947.1, on the reverse strand, counting down.
CATGCAACATAATTTAACTGCCCTTCTGAGCTCCATCGGAGCCGCTACGTCTGGAACATCGGGTACACCTCGTCTATGTAAGGGTTGCATGGGGGTTGTGTGCATTTTGATAAAAATTCGATGAATTGAAAGTAGGTTTCGCCCCACAATCTCAAGTTTGGTAAATCTCCAAAACCCCCTTAAATGCCATGAATGGCGTTTATGGGTATTTCAAATTGCTTAGTTTGGCATTGAGGGCGTGGGATCTCTCTATAGCTGGTTGGTTCGAAGCTGCCCAAACGTGCTAAGACGGGAATTATTTCCGGCATTATTTTTTTGCTGGCATTGCCTTCAGCTACGGAACCATTGCCTGCACGCGCTTTCGTACGGCGTCCAGCCCGCCCGGGTCGTAGCCTACCCATACGCCTACGACCATCGCCTGACGATCCAGCAAGAACGTGGATGGATAGGTCAGCGAAGCGTCCGGCAGTAGCAAGCCGGCTTGGCTACGCGTCAGCCCAGCAGGGTCGGCGTACGTGGGCACTTGGGCAGAGAACTCGTCCATAAACTGACGGGTCTCTTCGGCCAAAGTACTCAGATCGTATTCCGGCCCTGGACTGCTGGAGACAGAGATAACTTGAACCGCTGGGTTGTTGGCCAGCTCGCGGGCCAGCTCGACGAACTCCGGGAACTCCTCGCGGCACGGACCGCACCAAGTGCCCCAGAAATGCAAGAGCGTTACCTTGCCCTGCAAATCCTTCTCCGATAGCGGCGTTTCGGCGTAAGCCAGTGGTTTGAGATCAAGTTTATTGAGAGTCTGTCCCACCGCTGGCTTGATCCGTGGGGTACCCAGCCAAGCCAAGAATAGGATACCAAAGAGCATCCCAAAGCCCACGAAAGCCAAGATGGCTAATCCGTTAGGCCCGTCGCCTCGCTTGGGAACAGGCGCTGGTGTCTCATCAGTAAATGCGGCTGGCATATTCATTGTCCACAACGATAAACAAATGGTTCAACACGCACTATTATAGCGCTTGTCAGGTGGCATGAGGTCGGTATCGCCGTGACCGTTGGAGGTTGTCTACGGAATTGCCTTAATGGAGTAAGGAAATTGGCACACTGGTTGCAAACTTAGGCTCTCGAAATTTGGGCCGCTGTCAGAGTGACAGACAACACGTAAGAGCCCAACAAGTTTTGGTTTTTCGTGGCTGCCAAGGAGAAATGATCATGTCGCGTACGCAAGTTCCCGCACGTCGTAACGGTCCTTTCGAAGACTTCTCTTCTGACATGGAGCGTGTGTTTGATTCGGTGCTCGGCCGCACGTTCGGCACGATGCTTCGAAACGGCTCCAGCGAAAAATTTCTGCCGACGATCGATCTGGCGGAAACTCCCGATGCCTTTGAGATTTCGGTCGATCTGCCAGGCATCAAGCCAGAAGAGGTGAAACTGGAGATGCACGACGGGCAGTTGGTGATTTCAGGAAAACGCGAAGAGACCACCGACCGCAAAGAAAAGAATTACCACTACACCGAAAGGGCACGTGGTTCATTTGTTCGCAGTGTGGTGCTACCCAGTGAGATTGACACCGAGAACATCGACGCTCAATACGAACATGGCGTCCTGCGAGTCAAGCTGCCCAAGTCCGCCAAGGCCCAGCCGAGGAAGATTGAGATTAAAGCCAAGGGCTAACCTTCTTGGCGATTTTCAGGGCACTAGCGGCAATTGCGGCGTTTGCGGCGATAGCTTGCAGGGACAGCAGTGTATTAGTGGCGATTACTTACAGGGAAGCCATAGTCGCGTATTGGAAGGCATAGCCAACTGTTAAAAAAAGTGAGCCCTGAATCCGACCGTATCGGATCAGGGCTCACGGTAATAATCGCAACTGCCAAGCTGCATGCTATTCCAGACTACTTCAGGCTGTAGCACATCAATTTGTCTTGCTCTCGCAGATAAAGTTTGCCGCCGGAGATTACTGGGTAAGACCAGGAACTGCCTTCTTGGTATTCGGGTTTGAACGTCGTCAGCAAAGTAAATTTCTCTGGCGTCGCTTTGACGATATCCACATCACCGCTTTCGCGTCGAAAGACCACGACGCCATCGGCATAGGTAATGCTCGATTCGCCTTTTCCTGGTGCGCGCTCGGGTCCCCAGGCAATTGAGCCGTCGGCCATTTTGATGCAGATTGGCAACCCTGCACCGTTGCCGTCGCCGCAGTAGATGTAACCGTCGACCAGTACCATACCGCCGTGTTTGTTTTGCATTTGGCGTGATTTGAGTTGGTAGACTTCGGTCAATTTCACTTCGTCGTTACCGGCCGGTGCGAGCTTGAGCAGGGCGCTGCCGGTGTCGTAAGCGGTGGAGCAGAAAATGTTGTCTCCATCGACCAACACGGTGGGGATATTGGCGGTCGCATTGGCAACACCCGCGTAACGCCAGAGCAACTTGCCATCGCTGGCTCGCAGGCCAATCACACCGCGTCCAACCAGTTGAACATATTGCTTCACACCACCGCCTTGGGAGATCATGATCGAGGCGTAGCCGGCGCCGTCCTTTAAGGGTGAGCCATTGCGCCCTTTCTCGTCGCCGTAGTCAGGCAAGGTGGCAGCCCACACAGTTTTGCCTGTCATTTTGTCGAGTGCCACGACCATGCCTTTATCGCCGCCCGGGGTGCAAATCACGTTCTGGCCGTCGACCAGTGGCGATTCGCTAAAGCCCCAACCGCTCATCATTTTGCCATTCCATTCTTGGAAATCGCGCGACCAGAGCAAGTTTCCATCGGAGGCATTCAGGCAAACAATGTTGCCACTCGACGCCACGGCATAAAGTTGATTGCCGTCGACCGTGGGCGTGGTGCGTGATCCGTCGTAGCTATGCTTGGGATCTTTTTGTGTGATAGGCGTCGACCAAAGTATTTTGCCATCGACGGTGGATAGAGCCGTGACGGTTTGGCCCTTTCCGGAGTTTCCAGAGGTGTAGATGCGATTGCCAACGACCGAGACACTGGCGTACCCTTTACCCAGTCCCTGCGACATCCAGGCTAGTTGTGGTTTGCCTTCCGTGATCTTGGACCAGAGTCCTGTTTCCAGAGATTTTCCATCGCGCATTGGTCCGCGAAACTGAGTGGAATCCTCCGCCGTTAGGAGGGGGGAAAGGCCGAAGATGGTGGCAAGACACAAGAAGTGTCGGACAATAGAGCGACGCATGTTGTTGTTCCGGTAAGATGAAAACGCGACTAAGGTTTTGATGCCCACCATTTTAGACATTGAGCAGACCAATGTGTGAGAGGGTAAGTGCGCGAGTGTGCCTGAGGCGGCTGAGGCTTCGGAGTTGATATCATGATCGAATGGTCATGAGGTTTGTCCTGTGTATTTCGGCTCTGTTTTCCAGTCTGTTTTCGGGTGGTTAGCGAACCAATTACTTTGGAAGCAAATGCAGCTACAATAAGTTACAATTCAGCTTGTCCCCGCTCTGGGGCTGTGGCGTACTGGTTCGAGGCTGTCGTAAAGGCAGCGGCTTGTTTGGGGAAACGTGATGAGCGCGACGGTCGCGGTAAGTCCTGAAAGA
>JADLDX010000946.1 GCA_020846515.1 Pirellulaceae bacterium | reverse complement strand
GACGGAGATCGAGGTTCGAGTTGAGCAGTAGCGCTAGAAATAGCTTTCGCGCATTGGCATTCGCTGCTCCCTGCAACGCTAGAACTTCGAAGTCCCTCGGAATGCACACTTCTCGCAACGGATGCTTGGGAAGCAGCACATTTGGGGCATTTCGGCGCAAGAGACACGTTTGGCATCGCGTGATCAACACTGGCTGACGCAGCCACGTGCGCAGTCGCCAGACTTGCAATGATTGTTCGCGAGAGGCAGCAACACGAAACTCCGCCAAAGATTTGACTGTACGCAACCGCGAACAGCAAAACGAGATGGAGGGTTACTGATGACATGACTCGCGCTTTTCCTTCAAATTTCGAGGCTTACGTGCTTTGGATGGTCCTCAAGCCGCGTTCCTTCACGAAATTTCCGACTTTTTTCCGATTTTGGCTCCGCGAGTCGAAGTGCCGGCAAAATTCCTCGCGAATAGGCCCATTCTACCTGAAGAATCGGTGCCGTGCCGGCATCCAAACTAGCGATACGTACTTATCGGCTCGAAAAAAATGATGCGAGTACGCCGCATTGATACGTCGGCGTTGGAAGGCCCTGATGTTGAACATCAAGAAGAATCTAGGGTGGGCATATGGCTACAACGTTTTGCTTATCCCCATTGCAACCGGCTTGCTTAAACCCATGACAGGTCTAAGTCTGTTAACTCCGATAACCAGCATGACTTCCCAGTCGACGATCGGCTTGTTTTCCTGGTAGTACTTGAGGGATTCCGTGTGTTGCGGAGCAACCGCTTTGCCCACCATTCCGGCGATACGTGCATACGCAGTGGACGCACCGAGTGGTTTATCCGAGAAATAAAACGTAAGCATCGAAAGCACACCGATCAGCGCGCCCACGATGTAGGGCGACCAAGCCGCGCCGGGATACTGAAGCGGATCGGCTTGTGCCAGCTGTCCAAGTAACCAGACATTCAAGTAGTGGTGCATGATGGATCCCTTCTGCGTCCAGGTTCACTGCTCAACTGGATAGTTGGCGTTACACCACGCCTGCCAACTGCCTGGCACATTGTGCGCGTCGAAGCCGAGCCGCTGAACAATGCTGGTTCCGAGGCTAGCGCGGTAACCGCTATTGCAGTAAACTGCGACAGGCTTTGAATGCGACAACTCTTCGGCACGTTCCTCGAGCTCAGGCAAGAAAATGTGTTTGGCATTCGGAATACGCCCTGCCTTCCATTCGTCGGGCGAGCGCACATCCACGATCTGCAAGTTGCCGTTGGCCTCATGAAGTTCATGAACGGTCATTTGGTTGACTTCGATGATTGGCAAGCCCGCGTTATCCCACGCTTTCATGCCACCGACGAGATAGCCAGCGAAATTCGTATAGCCGACGCGAACGAACAGTTGAACAACTTTCTCAAGTTCTTGATCTCTCTCCAGTACCAACAGGATGGGCTTGTCGGGATCAAGTAACCATCCAGCCCAAATGGACAACTCCGGTGAGCCGCCGATATTGAGGGCTCCTTCAATGTGGCCGCCACCGAAAGCGAGCATCGACCTGGTGTCGATCAACAGTGCGTCGCCTTGGCTGATCCTTTCGGAGAAAACTTTTGGCGGAAGACCTCGCACAGCAGGGAGGTTGCCGAGTACCAAAGGGCCTTTCGTATTGAGCTTCTTCATGCGTTTGTAATAGGTCGGCTCTGGCGGAGCCGTGGACAAGGCATACTCTTGAAAAGTCGCTTTGTCCTGATACTGTAAAAACGGATTGAACTTGCGCTCGTAGCCGATCGTGCTCGTGAGTCGGTCACCGATAGAAGCTCCACACGGCGAGCCGTGTCCATGGGAAGGATAGATGATGACATCATCGTCGAGCTTCGAGTAGTACTCATACAGCGTATGGTAAAGCGACTCCGCTAGCTCTTCGGCTAGACCGCTCCCCATCAGGTCAGGCCGACCCGCAGAGTTAACGAATAATGAATCGCCAGTAAAAACGCCCCAGGGTTTAGGTGCATGCTCCCTTTCAGCCGCCTCGTAGGGCATGTGCTCTGGAGTATGCCCCGGAGTGTGCCTGGCCGTGAGGTTTAGTTTGCCGAACTCGAATGAATCGCCATCGTGCAGAGCGACGTGATCATCTGGATTCCTCTGTAGTTACACACGGGCCTCCGATTTATCTTTCCAAAAATTTTTCTGGATGGGCATCTTTTGTCCTGCCCTCAAACGAACGGGGCCGAAGCGACTCCGCTTCGGCCTGAACAGTAGAATCGCAGGTCACTTACGCTAGACCGGTTGTGACACGGCAAGCTTGCCTTTGGAGCGATAGAGCGGAAGCACTGCCACAAAGCAAAACGCGTAAATGATCAACTGAATTGAGAATTGCCCGATACCAGTCCAGTAGTGTGTTTCTTGCAGCCACTTCAGATCCACGACCCTGGCTTGAGCTGCGCCCGCCAGCGGCTTAACAAATGGTAACGCTATCATTGCGAACAGCATTGCCGTTAATGACAACCGTGGATAGCGACCGAAAACCTGAGAGGCCCTTGCTCGCAATAACAGGAGAAGCACGGCAGTCCAGAACAGGATTTGAACGAGCGTAACAACTACTCCAGTAGCCGTCGCGCCTGCCCCTGCGTACGCCATACCGGTTGAAAGACTGGATATGATCGCTGACGACAGGATGCCACAAATGGTAACACCAAGGTAACCGAGTAGCATCCAAGCAAGCCGCTCTTGACTCACTCCCAGCAGGTTGTTCTTCTGGTATTCCGCGTCAAGGGTGTGTGCATAGCCAAGACGCTTCATTGCCACAACAAAGCTCTCCTCTTCGCTCAACCCTTTACGGTTGAGTTCAGAAATAGATTCCCGCAAGTGCGACTCCAGTTCGTCGATGCGATCGTCATTCAGCGAACAGTTTTGCTGAAATGACCGTCTCCACTGGAGAATTGCATTACCTAACTCAAACATGCTTTCGTCTCCCAAATCGCTGTTAGTGTGTTGTGAATCGTGCTCCATTGCTTTCGTTCGACCTCCAGCGCCTTGGTTCCAGCGGCGCTAAGTCGGTAATACTTGCGTTTCCTGCCATTCTCGCCAAGCTTCCATGATGAGAGGATCAGCTTCTCATTTTCTAGTCGGTGAAGGACCGGATAGAGCATCCCTTCGGACCACTCCAACTCTCCACCTGACCGGTCACGAACCTCCTCAATGATCGCGTAACCGTAACTTTCGCCCTTCGCCAAGATTGCCAGGAGCATCGGCTTCGTAGACGCTGCAACCAGTTCTTTTGAAATCACGAATTGCCTCCATCAAGAATACCATAGCATTGCACTGCTAGGTATGATACCCAGCGGCGTTAGGTATAACAAGCGTTCGCTTATCTTTTCGAACCTTGTGCACGAAATTGGTCCTTTATATTGCGGCTCAAGGCGTTAGCCTCTTCCACTTGCCACTGTGCCGGCGAGGCTCAGCGCTGCAAGAACACAAATGATGTAGATTGGCCAACGGATATACCATCGCATCATCTTCCAGCCGGGAATGGTTGAGGCGATCCATATAGCAAGGATTACAATCAATTGAGCTGGCACCGGTATGGCACCGTGTTCG
>JADLDX010000945.1 GCA_020846515.1 Pirellulaceae bacterium | reverse complement strand
GCTGACCCGTAGCCACCGTCGCCAGACGGTGGAAGCTGTACCGTAGCCACCGTCGCCAGACGGTGGAGGCGTCACGTTGGATTAACCACTGCTTGTGTGCTGGTAGCGCTGGCCAAGCTCCGAATTCGTTGGTAATGATTTTTGGGCGAAGCCCTTATTCATCGTAACCTAGGGCAACGCCCTAGGTACGGGTTCTCGCCGCGCATGGGCTTGGTTGGGGAGGGCCGCCTGCCTCGACTAACCAGGCATGAAGCACTTCGCTGCGTACCTGGCTTGTGCGGCGCACGCGGCCCTCCCCGAAAAATTCGCTGACGCTATTTTTCGACCCTCCCTGGCGCTGCGCTTGGGAGGGTTAGTTCTGTTGCTGCGCCAGCCCAATTCTCCTCTCGCGTTTCTCTTTCCTCTCGCGGTGTAGAATTCCGGCCTGGAAGTCTCGATCGGCAAACTGGCTTGCCCATTGAACAATGGGTTTGACCTTGGACCAACAGTCGCGGGACGTGTGGTGATGCTTAGATCAATGCCGCCTTAGTCCGACAACAAGCCAATTTGAGCAGGCCACTCTGGCAGATGCAATTCTTCAGCAGCCGAGATCAACGCTTCGCGTTCTCGTTTGCCAACTCGCTTCAATACGAATGCGATTTTCTCCAGCATCTCAACATCATCGTCCTCCGTGGCATCATCATCGCGATCAGCAATGTATTGCACGGCCATCACGAGTGCTCTGCTAATTGATTCCAATTTTATGTCCTCGCAGAACGATCGGCATCACGCCGTCCGAAGGGATTGGGAATGCTTTACGGATCAACTGTTTTGCGGGCTGGCGTTCATGCCCTGGTTTGACCGCGCCCGTATGATCCACCATGGCCACCCAAGTTGCAAGTCTGCGGTATACCAATACATTCGCCGAGGCCGGCGGTGAGCTCAGATCGCTTTGCGCTTCGTTTACTCATCATTTACGTTTGGGGTGGGCGTTTTTTCCTTTAGGCTCCAAGCGTGCTCCCAAACTTTGGCAAACAAAACTCGCCTGTTCGCCCATAGATGCTTCGGGTATGGCGCCTACGGATACTTGATTGAGCCGCGGAATTCCCGCCCTGATCGCGAAAAAATCGCCAAAAACACAAAAAGTGCTGACGTAGAGACGCAAACGGTCCATAGACGACCCTTGACGCACGCCTATAATAGTCGTGCGGATGGAAAACGTGCTCCAGTCTTCGCCCGAAGCGATCGATTGCAACCACAGTCTCCTCGACAGATCGTTCGTATATCTGTGAGAAAGTTTGTCGTTAGCGAATCGTTTCTTCGTAGGCGATTTCGTTTCCGTCTGACTCTACAAAATCTATATGCCCACAAAATTGCAGCCAATTGCCGTTATTGGTTTTGCGTTTCGTTTTCCCAAGGGTCTTGAAAGTCTCGATCGCCTGCGCGAGGCGCTGTTCAACCGCTTTAGCGCCATCGACAAAGTGCCCGCCAGCCGCTGGTCGACCGATTGGTACTACTCTTCCAACCCAACTTCGCGCGGCAAAGCCTATATTCAACGCGGCGGTTTCCTCAGCCAGGACATCAGCCAGTTCGATGCCAATTTCTTTGGTATCTCCCCGCGTGATGCGGAGAATATGGACCCACAGCAGAGGTTACTGCTGGAAGTCGTTTGGGAAGCTTTCGAGAACTCGGGGCTGTCGTTGCCCGACCATGCCGGTCGTCCAGTTGGCGTCTACATGGGCGGCTTCATGCTCGATCACATGATTTCCCAAATGGCCACGTCCAACCGCTCACAGATCAATCAGCACACGGCGGCTGGCATGATGATGACCATGCTGTCCAACCGAGTCTCCCACACCTTTGATTTGCGAGGCCCGAGTTTATCGATTGACACTGCCTGCTCCAGTTCCCTGGTGGCATTCCATTATGCTTGCCAGGATATCTGGCGAGGCGCAGCGGATGTAGCCGTCGTGGGCGGTGCCAACGTCATGACGCGCGCCGAATATCCAATGGGTATGTGCAAAGGCCACTTTCTTTCTCGCGATGGCGAATGCAAGTCGTTTGATGCTCGCGGCGATGGCTACGGACGCGGAGAAGGTGCCGCCGCTGTACTCCTAAAACCATTGGCCAACGCCTTGGCCGATGGCGACGACGTACTGGCGACCGTCATCGGCACTGGTACCAATCAAGATGGACGCACACCCGGTATCTCGATGCCCAGTCGTTCAGCCCAACAGGCGTTGATCCAACGCGTGTGCGAAGAGTATCAGATTGACCCTCGCGCCGTGGGCTATGTCGAATGCCATGGCACCGGCACTGCAGTGGGCGATCCCACGGAAACGCACGCCATTGGTTCCGTCTACGGCGCTGCCCGTCGCGATGTAGGTCCAGTGGTCATCGGTTCCATCAAGAGCAATATCGGACACACCGAAGCCATGGCGGGTGTGGCCGGCATTATCAAAGCTGTCGTGACCACCATGGATCGGCAAGCCTACCCGCTGGCCAACCTGCAGACCTGCCATCCCGACATTCCATTTGATGAACTGAATCTGCGTATCTCTGACGCGATGATTCCGCTGGGCGATGATTTCTGCGCCGCGGTCAACTCATTCGGCTACGGCGGTTCCAATGCTCACGTCGTCTTGCAAACCGCCAACCAGCACACGCAGGCCATTTCGTCCGGTGTATCTGCGAGTAATAGTAATAGTGACGGTGATCGTGAGATTGCCAATCCACTGCCCTATTTCATGCCGCTCTCAGCGCGTAGTCCCAAAGCCTTGGCCGCCTTGGCCGGCAGCTATGCCGAACTGTTGAGTGGCTCCAATGACCTGGCCGACATCTTGTATTCGACCAGTCACAAACGGGCTCATCTTAGCCATCGAGCTGTGGTCAGTGGCCGCACGCGTCAAGCGTTGATTGCGGGCTTGGAAGCGCTGCGCGATGGTCAAGAGTCCAGCGCGGTCGTGCAGAACACCGTGCCCTACGCAGGTAATAGCGCACCAGTCTTTGTCTTCACCGGAATGGGGCCTCAATGGTGGGCCATGGGGCAAGAGCTCTACCGAGACCAGTCCATCTATCGCCAGGCAGTGGAAGCGGCCGACCAGGTGTTCATCGAAATCGCAGGTTGGTCCATCTTGGCTGAGATGCTCAAGAGCGAAGCCGAGTCGCGGATCACGCAAACCGAATTCGCTCAGCCCGCGAACTTCATGGTCCAGATTGGCTTGCTGGCCACTCTGCGGGCTGCGGGTGTCCAACCCGGCGCCGTCGTCGGTCACTCAGTGGGCGAACTCGCTTCGGCCTACGCTGCCGGCGTGCTCAGTCTGCGCGATGCACTGACCGTCTGTTATCATCGCAGCCAATTGCAAGGCACATGCCGTGGCACGGGTGGCATGTTGGCGGTCGCCGTTACCGAGCAACGGGCCGGCCAGTTGATCGCGACGATGAGCGATCGCGTATCGATCGCCGCCATCAATGGTCCAACCAATCTTACCTTGGCTGGTGATATCGATTGCCTGATTGACATCGCGGTTCAGCTTACGGCCGAGGGCGTGTTCAATCGCCGCTTGGATGTCGAAGTGCCCTATCACAGTCCTATGATGTTGCCCATCATGGGACCTCTCCAATCGGCCCTGGCATCGATTCAACCTTCGGAACCGAGTGTGCCGTTGTATTCGACCGTCAGTGGCCAGCGCGTATCGGGTCTGGCATATGGGGCCGACTATTGGCCGATGAACGTGCGTCAACCCGTGTTGTTTGCCGCAGCTATCCAATCGCTGCTCGATGACGGCTACACCCACTTCATCGAAGTGGGGCCGCATCCGGTCTTGGCTACCTCGCTGGCAGACTGCATTCGCGTCTCCAATAAAGAATGTCGGACACTCCACACGCTGCGCCGCAACCAGCCTGAATTGCCGGCGATGGAGCGCGCGATCATGTCGGTGCATGCCAGCGGTGCCAGGCTGGATTGGCACAAATTGAATGGGCACGGCCGATTTGTGCCACTGCCCAACTATCCATGGCAGCGCGAGCGTTATTGGCTGGAGAACCCACGGGCTGTGCAAGACCGCATCGCGCCGGTGGAGCAGCCGATTCTGGGTATGCAGGAAGCGCCCGGTGCGCCGCACTATCGCAACGACTTTGATCACGAACCGATGGCTTACCTGCATGATCACGTAGTGACTGGCATGCCGGTACTGCCGGCGTCCGCCTACGTCGAAGCACTGCTCGAATTGGCCGGCTTGCACTTCGAGCAAGCCAGGTTCTGTTCGCTACGCGACCTGCGCATTCAATCTGCCTTGCTACTTAATCCTCAGCGGGCCACGGACTTTGTTACCGACTATGACCCACTGACCGGCAACGCGGTGATACGCAGTCTGGAAAACGGTACGCTCGGATTTGGTCAGATTCACGTGCAATGTCGCATCGCGGATGTGCCAACTGATAACCATCTCTCTGAGGAAGAACTGAAGTTCGACCTGGCGGGCTGGCAGCAGAAATTGCCGGAGCTGCAAAGTGTTCCCAAGCTGTACGAGAACCTGGCTGGGATCGGTTTGACCTATGGCCCAGCTTTTCAAACGGTCCGCGAGATTCGCGTGGATGCCAAAGCGGGCAAGGTGCTCTCGCGCATCGAACTGAAGCCTGATTTGGCCGAGGATCTATTCAAGTACAAATTGCATCCGACTTTGTTGGACGCATGCTTTCATTCGTTGATGACCATGTTGGATAGTCGTGATTCAACGTACTTGCCCACGGGCCTGCGCGAGCTGAATCTGTATGTCGATCAATCGCCGGCGGTGATCTATTGCTTGGGTGAGCGAGTCTTCCAGGACCAGCGCCATATCGACTGCGATCTGACCTTGGTGGATGAAGCGGGCAACGTGGTGGCCACGATTCGCGGCATGCGTTCCACGGCCACCGGTCGTCGCGAGCAACAGCAGCGGACCGATAAAAACGGTGATCGCGTGCGTCAACAAGTATTGAATTACGAATGGATTTATTCCGAATCGGTCAGTGAACCTAAACGCTTGGGCCATTGGCTGGTCGTCGGCGGACGCGATGCGGTGACCGATCACGTTGCCGACCAGTTGCAGGACTTCGGCGCGATCGTGGCCGGCGTGATACGGATCGGATCAAGCTATCGAGTCGAAGACAATCGGTTCGAAGTCTGCGCGGCCGACCGTGCGCAGATCGATCAGGTGTTATCTGCCTGCGGCGAATTGGATGGCGTGGTCTTTACGCACGGACTGGAATCGACGATTGGCTCGGCGGATCCAACGGCCGAGTCAGCCATCGCGCACATGAGCGTGGTGACACAAGCTTTACAAAACTATGGTTACGAGATTCCACCGCGGGTTTATGTGGTGACTCGTAATGCATTGCCAGTAAAGGATCACGACCCCAAGATCGATCCAGCTCAAGCGGCCATCAATGGTTATGTTCGCGTCGCCTTTAACGAACTAGACGGTTTTCGCTTCAGTTCAATTGATCTGGCCAGCCGCGCGCACGCTGATATGCTCGATCGCTTGACGATCGAATTGTTGGGCGATGCCGAGCATGACGAAGTGGCGTTTCGTGGATCTCTGCGTTACATCAGCGAACTGGCCGACAGTCGCGTACTGTCGGACGATCGCATCGCGCAGCAAGTAATCGGCGACCAGAATCCAATTCAAATTCGCGCTTTGAAAAGCGATAGTCAATCGGTTGGTTCAGCCAGGTTACTGGCTACGGAATTGATGCCACTGCCTGCAGATCACTTGCGCATGCGCATCGAGTCGATGATTATTCCGCGCAACCTACTGCTCGATCCGAATGCCGACACGATTGACCAGCCACTGGTCGAGATCGTAGGTCGCGTGCTGGCCGTTGGGGCCGCGGTGAAGGATTTGCAAGTTGGCGATCGCGTGTGTGGCTTTGCGCCCTCGGATCTGTGTAGTCATATGAGCGGTCCGCGCAGCAGTTTCCATCTGGCGACGATCGATGAACAACCGCATGCGTCCCGATTGGCTGCTGAGCTGAATGTCCTGACGCGCGCGCAGTTGGCCGTGCAAGCCAGTCAAGCCATGTCGGGCGATACCGCGCTGATTGAGTTGAGCGATCTGGGTTGTGCCATTGCCGAACTGTTGATCGAGCGGGGAGTCACGGTCGTTGGCGTGCGCTGCGGTGGCCAAACGCCAGCTTTACCGTTGACCGCTGACATAGTTGACTCGACGCCCGAATCGTTGCAATCGGCGTTTCGTCGTATGACTCATGAACGCGGGTTTGCATTGCTGGCCGTTGGCGCGAGTACCTGGCTGCCACAGTACGGACTGCGCATGTTGCAGTCGGGTGGCACCTTGATCGACTTGGATCCGTCAGCCGCTGGCATGGACGTATCGGAGCAGGTGGGCATGCTGGTCCGCACGGACCTGGCGGTGCATGCTCAGCGTGGCCAGCGTTTGGAAGCGGCGCTGCGGTTCGTGTTGACATCGACCAAGGGCACCAAGGGGACCACGGCTGGTCCTGGACGGCCCGTGTTGGACGTATCGATCTCCGACGTTGCCTGGCGCAAACTGCCGCTCGGCGAGAGCCAGGTAACGATGACGTTGACCTTCGATTCAGGCTCTAACCCACTACCCGTGGTTCAGCCGCTGGCGATGCGTGTGAATCCCAACGGAACCTATCTGGTCACAGGCGGATTGGGCGGATTTGGCCAGAAGACCGCGCAGTGGTTGGTCAATCATGGCGCGCGCAGTATTGTGCTGACCGGACGCAAGGGTGCCGATACGCCGGACAAGCAAGCCTTCGTCGATCAACTGCGGACTCAAGGCGCTTTCGTGCGAGCGGTGGCCTGCGATGGCGCGGATCGACGGCAAGTCGAGCAACTGCTCAGCGAGATCGATCAGCAGATGCCGCCCTTGGTTGGCATCTATCACTCGGCGGCTGTCATCATTGATCAAATGGTCGTGGAGATGGACTTGCCGACGTTTTATCACGTCATGCGCAACAAGGCGCTGGCTGCCTGGCACTTGCATGAATTGACCCAGGACCGCGCGTTGGAACAATTTGTGATGTACTCGTCGGTTGCCAACCTGGTCGGCAATTCACGGCAAGCGGCCTATAGCGCCGCCAATGGTTTCTTAAATGGCCTGGCCCACTATCGGCGATCCCTGGGTTTGCCTGGTACGAGTGTGAACTGGGGCGTGATCGGTGATGTAGGCGTGGTAGCTCACGATGAAAAGCTGGAGCAATATCTGCGTTACACAGGCATGCGAGGCTTGGACTCCAGCGAAGCGTTATCAGTACTGGAACAAGCGTTAGCTCGCGATGTGACGCAATTTGGTCTGGTGCTGATTAGTTCCTGGTCGGATTGGGCGCGCTTTGAAACACACGGCTCCAAGTCACCGCGCTTTGCCACCTTGATCGCCAGCGATGCTCAAGGCACCAATAGCTCGGTGCGCGATGCGATCGTAACGGAACTGGTGGCGCTGGGCCCCGACGAGCAGCTGGAATTGTTGTCTTCGTTGATTGTGTCGGTGATTGCGGGCGTGCTGAAAGCCGATCCGGACACGATCGCCATCGATCGCAAGATCGAGCAGCTGGGGGTCGATTCGCTGATGGCGACCGAAATTCAGATGCTGCTCGATAACCAACTTGGCCTGAGCGTATCGGTGCTCGAGTTGATCGGGGATGCCACGATTCGTTCGTTGACGCAACAGTCGCTGAAAACTCTGCTCGGTAGCGGCGCTACGGAAGTGAACCAATTGGCGATGGCTAATTAGTTTCGAATTCGTATCAGCTTGCTTGCACATCTCTTGCTTGCCGATCTATAGATCGGTGTAACCGCGAGTCACCATGAGGACAGACAACATGAGTGTACAAATGAGTCTGGATAAACTTAAGAAGCAATTGAACTTGCAGTCGGCTGCGGGCGGCGAACCCAGCGCGATTCGTCGCCCGGTTCCGCTCCAATCGGCGTTTTATAATCCGGCTGAGTTTCCCGAGTACCGTGACTATGCCAATATGGGCTGGTACTATGATAAACAAGGTTACGAGCAGAGTCAGTTTCGTTCGCATCTGGGCGTATCGGATGCCGTGGTGCAATTACACGATCGAACATTGATCAACTTCTCCAGCTACAACTACCTGGCTCTGGCCGGCGATGCGCGAGTCAAGGCGGCAGCCAAG
>JADLDX010000944.1 GCA_020846515.1 Pirellulaceae bacterium | reverse complement strand
CTGCAACACTACTCGGGTGAAGCGGCGTTGAGCTACCTTTCACAACTGTCGCTCATGTGGTTGCAATTCGTTTCAGCAGCCACTGGACTTGCTGTACTCGTTGCGGTAGCACGAGCCATGTCAGGCGCGAAGTCGATGGGGGACTTCTATCGTGATGTGGCAACCGCTTCGTTCCTCATTCTCTTACCTCTATCATTTGTTGTGGCCTTGTGTTTGGCTGTCAGTGGCGTGCCGATGACTCTGTCCGGCGCGGCGGAAGCAACGACACTCGAAGGCGCGACACAGACAATAGCTCGTGGTCCGGTGGCAGCGTTTGTGGCCATCAAGCAGTTAGGCACCAATGGCGGTGGGTTCTTTGGTCCAAATAGTACGCACCCCTTGGAGAACCCAACTTATTGGACCAATATCATCAGCAATTTTTGCATTCTTGTGTTGCCAATGGCTTGTGTATGGATGTTTGGACGGATCACAGGCAGAGTACGGCACTCACACGTGGTTGTCTGTGTTATGGGATTGCTACTTGTTAGCTTTGTCGCCTATGCCGTTCTGTGTGAGCAGCAATCGACTCAAGCTCTAGCCAACCTACCTGTTTCAGCGTCCAGCAATCTTGAAGGTAAAGAGTTACGATTTGGTGCATCGGCTGGTCCTCTTTGGGCTGTCTCGACGACATCGACTTCCAATGGATCCGTCAATGCGATGCACGATAGTCTCAATCCACTGACCAGCATCGCTCCGCTGACTGGTATGTGGCTAAACGTCGAGTTTGGTGGTATTGGTGTGGGCATGCTCAACATGTTTCTGTTCATTGTCTTGTCCGTCTTCCTGGCAGGTATGATGGTTGGTAGGACACCGGAGTATCTAGCCCGAAAGATCGACTCACATGAGATCAAGCTGGCATTACTAACCATCCTCACGCATCCAGCCTTCATTCTCGGTGGAACGGCTTTGTTTGCAGCCACCTCATGGGGACGTGAAACGTTGAGCAACCCTGGTAGCCACGGTCTAACACAGATCGTCTACGAATTCAGTTCGGCTGCTGCGAATAATGGCTCCGGCTTTGAAGGGCTGGGAGACAATACGCCACCTTGGAATATAGCCACTGGCCTGGTGATGTTGTTCGCTCGCTTTATACCGATCATCGCGCCACTCGCGATTGCTGGCTCACTCAGCAGTAAGCGAGCTACGCCAGAAGGTGCGGGTACCTTCCGCACCGACTCATGGATGTTTGGTGTCATTCTGCTCGGAACGGTGCTGATCGTAGGCGCCCTCTTGTTCTTGCCGTTGGCCGTGTTGGGGCCGATTGCTGAGCAATTGCAAGCAGCTCAATAACTATTCTGTAAAACACAATTGGAGTGAAAAAATATGTCTACTGTTTCCGTTGAGCCGAACTCGAATCAGCCTGGTTCAGGGCGACCTGGTCCAGGCCAAGCATCCCTTCGCCCAAAGTCAGAGCTATTTAACTGGAGCATGCTCCTTCCGTCGATCATCCGATCGTTCGAGATGCTCAACCCCATACGTATGGCCAAAAACCCGGTGATGTTCATCTCTGAGATCGGGGCTGCATTAACGACCTTGATTACAACTGAGGCCTTATATAAGGGAGATGAGGCAGCTTGGTATTTCCTAGGTCTAACCATCATTCTCTGGTTTACCGTTCTCTTTGCGAATTTCGCGGAGTCTGTTGCCGAAGCCCGTGGGCGAGCTCAAGCCGCGAGCCTGCGTTCCGCTCGCAAAGATGTCACGGCGAATAAAGTAGCGGAGATCGCCGGACATCTCATCGATCAAGTTCCTGCGTCGACACTAAAAGTTGGAGACTTCGTCGTTGTTCGTCCAGGTGAAATCATACCGGCTGATGGCGAAGTCGTACAAGGGATTGCTCTTGTTGATGAGAGCGCTGTGACAGGTGAGAGTGCACCCGTGATTCGTGACAGCGGCGGCGACCGCAGCGCGGTAACGGGGGGAACACGCGTTGTCTCGGATCATATCTTCGTGAAGGTTACTGCAAAGCCGGGTGAAAGTTTTCTGGATCGCATGATCGCGATGGTCGAAGGAGCGAATCGAGCCAAAACTCCCAATGAGATCGCACTGACGATTCTGCTAGCAGGATTCACCATGGTGTTCTTGCTCGTTTGCGTGACACTTTATCCGATCGCTACTTACTTTGAGGTTACTATCGATGTACCTACTTTGGTCGCGCTACTGGTGTGTTTGATCCCAACAACCATCGGTGCTTTATTGGCTGCAATCGGCATTGCTGGAATCGCTCGACTTAGCCAAGCGAATGTAATGGCGATGTCCGGTCGAGCAGTTGAAGCAGCGGGCGACGTGGACGTTCTGCTGTTGGATAAAACCGGGACAATTACGTTAGGCAACCGCCAAGCCGCAGAATTCATTCCAGCACCGGGAATCGACGATAAGCTGCTGGCCACCGTCGCCCAACTCGCCTCCCTCGCTGACGAAACAGCCGAAGGGCGGAGTATTGTTGTGCTGGCCAAAAACCGATACGGTCTTCGCGGCCAAGCCCTCGAGGAACTAGCAGCTGAGGTCGTACCGTTTAGCGCCCGCACGCGAATGAGCGGACTAAATCTTGAAGGTCGTGTCATTCGAAAAGGGGCTGTCGATGCGATCACGAACTATCTAGAGGCACAGGGCAAGGAACTGCCGCGCGAATTGAAATCCGAAGCCGAACGCATATCCAAAGCAGGTGGAACACCACTGGTAGTTGCCGAAAATGATCAAGCTCTAGGCGTTGTCTATTTGAAAGACATCGTTAAGGGTGGAATCAAGGAACGCTTCATCGAATTGCGACGCATGGGGATCAAGACCGTGATGATCACTGGCGATAACCCGCTGACTGCCGCTGCGATCGCTGCAGAAGCTGGTGTTGATGATTACCTTGCCGAGGCAACACCTGAAGCAAAATTGGAGTTGATTCGTCGCTACCAGAGTGAAGGTCACATGGTCGCGATGACGGGCGATGGAACTAACGACGCGCCCGCCCTAGCACAAGCTGATGTGGCTGTGGCGATGAACACCGGAACTCAAGCGGCCAAAGAAGCTGGCAACATGGTCGACTTGGACTCTAATCCCACGAAGCTTATTGACATTGTCGCCACGGGCAAACAAATGCTGATGACTCGCGGTGCATTGACCACATTCAGCATCGCCAATGACGTTGCCAAGTACTTCGCAATTATTCCCGCCGTGTTTATGAGTGCCATGCCACACCTGGCACCACTTAACATCATGGGCCTCGCAACACCACGCAGTGCCATTTTAGCGGCAGTCATTTTCAATGCGGTGATCATACCGCTGCTTATTCCAATCGCCATCAAAGGTGTGAAGTACCGACCGATCGGAGCAGATGCACTACTGGGAACCAACCTGCTTGTCTACGGGCTTGGCGGCTTGATCGTTCCCTTTGTCGGCATCAAGGCAATCGATCTCATTTTGGTCGCGGTGGGTTGGGCTTAAGTCTCTTAAGAATACAAGGAAAAAATGATGTTTACTGAATTCACACGTACGATTCGGCTGACAGCCTTGACAATTGCCTTTTGTGTTATCGGTTATACGACGCTTGTGCTCGCATCCGCAGCCCTGCTTGCGCCAGAGCAACGCTTAGGCAGCTTAATTTACAGCAACAACGGAAAAGTAATCGGTTCACGGCTTGTGGCCCAAAAGTTTACTCGACCTGAGTACCTATGGCCCCGACCATCGGCGGTCGATTACAATGCTGCTGGGGCTGGTGGAAGCAATTTGTCACCGACCAACCTTAAGATTCGCGAAAGAGCGGAAGAAATCATTGCGAGTTACGTTTTGGAGAGTGGTTCCTCGATACCTGCGGACCTGGTTACGGCTTCTGGTTCAGGCTTGGACCCGCAT
>JADLDX010000943.1 GCA_020846515.1 Pirellulaceae bacterium | reverse complement strand
TTTCGCTGAGGACTCGTCTCTGCTGCGCATGCACCCTCCCCGAAAATCTACGCTGAAGGCGTGTTTTTAGACCCTCCCTAGCTGCGTTTGTGAGGGTTAGTTCCGCTCTCCCTAAGGCTGAGCTTGGGTTAGTTATGCGACAAGTTTTACAAAGATCTTGTCGCCCTCGATGCGCACAGTGTGACAGCCAGTGGCTTCGGTGGCGGGCATGCAGACGGCGGCGCCGGTGCGGATGTCGAATTTCGCACCGTGCCTCGGGCAAACTAGACAGTGATCAATCAACTCGCCCTCTCCAAGCGGCCCACCGTCGTGCGTGCATACATCGTCAATGCAATACACCGTGCCATCCAGGTGAACCAGCACAATATAGCGATCATCGATCTCGACGCACAATTTGCCACCGACCGGTATGGCCGACAACTTGGCTACTTCGATAAATTCCGACATCAAAGAAAATTTCCGTTCAGGGTTAGTCTGATTGTGGGCTGAGACGCGAAGGCTGCACTTATTTAACGTCCAGCATGCGCTCCAACGCTACCAGCGAATGATGGGCGACTTCCGAGTCGACTTTGATCGGGTTGACCACCGATCCTTCGACCAGGTTGGCGAGAGTCCACGCCAGATGCGCCAAGTCGATCCTATACATGGTCGCGCACATGCACACGACGGGCGACAAGAAGTGAATCTCTTGCTCTGGATGTTGAGCCTTCAAGCGGTTGACCAGGTGCAATTCAGTGCCGATCGCCCATTTCGTTCCAGGGGCGGCTTGTTGGACAGTTTGAATTATCTTGCTGGTCGACCCTGAAACGTCGGCGATATCGTTCACTTCGCGAGGACACTCGGGATGAACCAAAATCCTCACACCAGGGATTTTTTCACGGAACTGAGCGACGTGGGCGGCGGTGAACATTTGGTGCACACTGCAGTGCCCTTTCCAAAGTACTACCCGACTATTTTCGATGGCGGCCGGCGTGTTGCCACCAAGCGTCTCGGCATACGGATCGTATACGGGCATCTGATCAGCGTCGATGCCCATCTTCAAGGCCGTATTGCGCCCCAAGTGTTGGTCGGGACAGAAGAACACACGATCTCCGCGCTCGAAGGCCCACCGGAGCACAGCAGCCGCATTACTGCTGGTGCAGACAATACCGCCGTTTCGACCACAGAATGCTTTTAAAGAAGCCGCCGAATTAATGTACGTGACCGGGATCATCCGCTCGGTGCGGACGACTTCCCCCAATTGCTCCCATGCATCCTCAACTTGACGGATCGCAGCCATATCGGCCATAGAGCAGCCCGCAGCCATATCAGGCAGCATGACCGTGACCTGAGCCTCTTTGCGTTCCGTCAGCTTCTCGGGGCGATTGGCTAAGATATCGGCCGTCTCAGCCATGAAGTGCACACCACAAAATACAATGTATCGGCAGTCACGGCTGGCGGCTGCCAACTGGCTCAGCTGATAACTATCGCCGGTCAGATCGGCATGGGCGATAACTTCGTCTTGCTGATAGTGATGACCCAAGATCAATAGCTTGGATCCCAACTCGCGCTTCAACTGGCCGATCTGAACAGCCAGATCCGCGTTGGATTGCTTTTTGAAGTCTGCCAACGGCAACTTGCCTTGGCTGTTGCTTAGGGGAGGCGCGATCAGCATGGGATTTGATTCAATGGGTTAACGTGCACAAGCGAAACGAGTCTTCACTGGTATTCTATGAGTCGAAGCAGACATCGTCGAGGACAGGCCTCGACCCGGAAAGGGAGATCCAGGTTTTCTGAACCGATGGGCAAATGCCGATTCGCTGGTTCATTCGCTGCCTGGAGCACAGAGTTTGAGCACGCTATTTGATCATCATAACTGATCAAGTTTGCTGCTGTTCTGCTAACCACAGTACTTCGCCCAATCCGCCGCTGGCTCGGTCGCCCAAGGCGCGGTACGTCTCGGCCTCAGTCAACAATCGCATCTGGTCCGCGGTCAATTTCGTGCGCAGGCTATCGAACAATAGTGGCAAATACGATAGCTCAATGGATTCCAACGGCGTAAAACCGACATGCATGGGCGGTTTGTCTGCTCCAACGACGATGACGGTTCCACGTCGCATACCTACGGCCAGCGGGAATGGAAATTCGCCAAAGAGTACGACCGTACCCGCGACCATCGAGGCTGCGCAGCCTTCCGCGACGTTTCCGCCGATGACGACCGTGCCGCGCCGCATGCGATATGCCAAGAACTGCCCGGCCGAACCCTCGACCAGGCATTGACCGCCTTGCATGCCACGACGACTGTTGGGCGGCGCGGCTGCGCAGAAATCGCCGACGTTGCCCGAGATGGTTACTAAGCCGCCGCGTTGTTGAGCGCTGGCGTAATGGCCAGCATCCCCGCACACGCACAGTTCGCCACCGGACATGCGATCAGCCAGTCGATGACCCACCGAACTTTCCACGATCAGCAATCCCTCGCGCATGCCACCACCGACCCGGTCAGCCGATGCCAACGCGCCGCGCAGGACTAACCGATCACGCTGGCCATCGGATATCTCAAACACTTCTGCCAGGGGGCATGCGCGGCCTGAGACGGAGATAGGCAATTTAGCCAAGTCCCCGACCGACAGCGGAAGCACTCGATCAGGGACTATACCATGGAGATCCATCCGCTGTTGGTCCAGGTCGGCGCGGAGCGTGAGTGTCAGGGAACTCATGCCAGGATATCCTTCAAGTGGAAATGATATTGGCCAAGTTTGCCGCCGTAGTTACCGGCGGTCACTCTACGCAGTCCGTATCGTGTGCCAGCTTCGCAGGCCGCTTTAATCCCTACACGCATCGCGCGCGCGACGTCGGCTTCGGTTAGGCCATCGATGACGACCTCCAACGCAGCACCAACTCCAGGCGGCAGTCGCGAAGCCGTGATCGGCCGCAGAGTGGGGCAATAAACATGATTGGTCGAGGCGGTTAACCATTTATATTTGGATCCAACCTTGGACCCCGAGCGGGCGACACCACCTGGAAAGGGCATGATCACATTGGTTAACTGACGCATCGCATCCATGGCTGTTTCGCATGCGCGCAAGGCTCCGCTGAGCGACTCGCTGAGCACCAAAAAGTTACCGCCTCCGATGGCCGACGTCCGTGCTGTTTGCGCTTCACACACGAACTCGCCATCCATGACAGGCACGCGCCAGAATCTTCGACCACCTATTACTTTAGAGATCTGAAAGCCATCGCCGAAATAGCGCAGCTTGCTGCCGAGCGCGATCTGTTTCTCGCCTGTCATACCGGCAAACACGCTGGTCGATGGGCAGGTCAACACGCACTGACCGACGCGGCGCACCACCTGTTTCTCCAGCTCTTTGCTGGAGATGGAAAAGACTAACACGGCAATGGCCGGTCGACCATCCGGCGATTGCGCTTGGCTTAACTCGCGTTCAATGGATGCTTCGCACCCACACGCAATCACGCTCGTGGCAAAGCCGGTCATGGCTTCCGCGGCCCGCAATGCCCAGTATCTGTCTTCAGCCGTGATGATCAAACGCGTTGCCGTCATAGGAAAGGCTTCGGCAAAACTGTCTTCGATATCAATGCCATTGATTTGCGTGAAGGTGGGAAAGTCTGTCATGTGGACGCTCCTTCCGCTTTACCGACTGCAGATCGGCCACCTGTCAGCATGCGCTCGGCAAATTCATCTTCCGAGATCTCTAACACACCGACGGGTATAGATAGTGACTGTTCGATCGTATCGCGCCACTGCGATGAAAGTTGAACGCCAGGCCTAGGTTGGGCTCGGAGCGATTGCGTAGGTGCATCGCCGATGACTTCGCCTGCTCGCACCACCTCCACTCCACTCTTCCAAACCGAGCGGGCAACGTTGAAGGTCGACTCCCAATCCGCCGTTGGCTGGTAGAACACGAGGTCAGCCAGATTATCTTCAGCGATCGATCCACGGTCATTTAATCCCAATA
>JADLDX010000942.1 GCA_020846515.1 Pirellulaceae bacterium | reverse complement strand
GGGAGGGTTAGTTCTGCTGCTGCTGCGCAGCAGCCTGAAACAATTAATGGATTTGCTTCTGGGCTGTCGATTTGGTAACCTTAATCGACCCACCTCACGAATTTTTCCCGCCAAAAATCTAACCTATCACGAAGGTACTGCGATGTTTCGATGCTCGCCGTCAACTTCTCGGACGTGTGAAGGGATCACTCGTCGGCATGCTTTACAGGTCGGCACTCTGGCCGGACTGGGTTTGTCGCTACCTGCGTTCTTGAAGGTCCAGCAGCTTAGCGCGGCCCAAGGTAAGGCTCGCCCAGACGTCAATTGCATCTTGATCTGGACGCGTGGCGGTACCAGTCATCACGACACCTTTGACCCCAAACCAAATGCACCGGTCAGCGTGCGCGGTGAGTTCAGTACCATTCCCACAGCTACGCCAGGTGTGGTCTTTACAGAAGCTGTGCCGCGCATGGCCAAGGAACAAAAGCGGTTTGCCCTCCTGCGCGGGTGGAATCCACAAAACGGCAGCCACGGCACCGCTGACCAATGGGTCATGTCCGGTCGCAAGCTCAACCAGGCGATCGCTTATCCTTGCTATGGTTCCGTGGTCAGCCATACCAAGGGCTTCAAAACCGCCATGCCTCCGTTTGTGCAACTGGGTGGCGATATCGATCGGCGGTTTGGCGGTGGTGCTCCCGGTATTCTCGGTTTGGAACACGCTGCCTTTGAAATGTTGGCCGATCCCAACGCCGCCAAGTTCGATGTACGCGACATCACGCCGCCAGCCGGCCTGACCAGCGAACGTGTCGATCATCGCAAGTCCATCCTGACGCGGCTGGATAAACTCCAGCGCGAAGCCGACTTGCAACCGAGCGCTTTCGCGTCGTTGGACGAACATTATAAAACCGCCTTCAATATGATCACTTCGCCCGAAACGAAACGCGCTTTTGCCATCGAACAAGAAGATGCCAAGCTGCGCGATGCGTATGGACGCACGAAGTTTGGCCAAAGCTGCTTGCTGGCCCGACGCTTGGTCGAATCAGGCGTGCGATTCGTCACGGTCACCGACGGTGGCTGGGACACGCATCAAAACAACTTCAAATCTCTCAAAGACAGCCGCTTGCCACCAGTCGATCAAGCGTTACCCCAATTGCTCATCGATCTAGAGCAACGCGGGTTATTAGATTCCACGCTCGTCCTGTGGCTAACCGACTTCGGACGCACACCGGTGGTTAACTCGGCCAGCGGTCGCGATCACTGGAGTTCGGCTGGCTTTGCGATCATGGCCGGCGCGGGAACTCCTGGCGGACATGTGCTGGGTGCCACCGATGCCGATGGTGGATCGGTCGTGAGCGATCAATATATAACCGAAGACATCGCCACGACGATCTACACGAAACTGGGCATCCCCGCCGACTTGATCGTGCAAAGCCCAGATGACCGCCCGATCCGGTTGATCGAAGGCAAGGTCATTAAAGAGTGGATGTAAAGAGATACATTGCTGCACCCCGATGATGCAGCATCCTAGCCATCGCTCGGGCGCTACCGCGCCCGAGTTGTTTGGATCGATCAGCTTACTGCGTTGCCGTCTACTGCATTGCCCTCTACAGCATTGCCGATTATTTGGCTAACTTGCCGGCGATGACTTGCATGAGGTCGGGCAAGTCGTAACTGCGCAGCGCCCCGTGTACGGTCGCGGTCAGCCAATGAGCCTCTTTAGCGGAGCCGGCAATGGTAGTCCATGACTCGGGTGCTCCGTTGAGCTTGACTGTCGTAAATCGCGTGGGGTTGAGCGCTGCGGCATGCAGAGCGGCCACACAGGTACGACCATTGGCGATCAAGTGCACTTCGCGTGGCTGCTTCGATTGATAATTCGCCACCCAATCGGCTGCGGCCAGGATGTCTTCAGTGTGCCGACCAACAGTCGATTGGCCCATCAGATAAGCCATGTAAAAGCTCTTCCAATCTCCGAGTGATGCGTCCGGTTTGCCATCTGCCGTTTCGCCTTGTCCGCTTAAGTCGACTGAAACGACCACATAGCCGTCCTGCACAATCTTTTCGATTGGGCCACCCTCCGCGCCATCGGCCGCTTTGCCGCCATCGTGCAGATAGAGATAAGCCGCCTCACTTGGGTCCTTGGGATGAAAGGTCAGCGCGGGCAGTGGTAC
This sequence comes from Pirellulaceae bacterium, assembly GCA_020846515.1. Taxonomy (GTDB): domain Bacteria; phylum Planctomycetota; class Planctomycetia; order Pirellulales; family Pirellulaceae; genus Aureliella. The sequence goes on along the minus strand of JADLDX010000942.1, from coordinate 3,652 downwards.
GTGCGGTCCATCCACATGGATCACCAGTTTGTCGATGTGATAGTCTTTTCGCTCGACTTTGCCGGCTCGATTAGAGGTTGGCTTCGGCAACGTATCTGCCGCGCGAACACCTGTGGCCGCGCGCACGTCGGCCAATAGTTTTGTCGAGTCACCCGCGGCGCGTTTGGATACTCGCTGCGCTGCCAATTGTTGAGCTAACTCGGCATTCAAATCGTATACCGACTTTTCACCTGGCAACAGCAACACCTGACCGCGCTGGGTACACAACAATTCTTTCTCGCTCTTGATGTCGAACTTGGCAAATTCTTGCACCGGTACGGGCGCATCTTTACCGACCAACCAGCGTTGCATCCACTGTGCGATAGCCGCCAGATTCGCCGGTTGCACGCCGTGTGCTCCATCGGCTTCCACTAGATCGACGCGCTCCGACGCACCCAGCCGCGCGTAGATCCGTTTCGACTGTCGCAGATTTTCCCATGAGCCGCCAATGTCGAAAAAGTCATTGGTGGTTGAGCTGATCAACGTCGGCTGGGGTGCGCGCAGGATTACATAGTCCGGTTGATCCAACCCACGGGCCAATTGACCAAAGATGTTTTGCTCGGCATCTTGTGGGCCCGAAGTATCGATCAAGCGATCCAATGTTGTCAGGTAACAAGCTGGCGCCGCGCACTTGATCCGCGGATCCAATGCCATGGTGTAGCTGGTCAACGTCCCACCACCGGAACAGCCCGTCATGCCTAAGCGTTTGGCATCAACTTCCGCTCGACTTTCCAGATAATCCAAAGCGCGCATCGCATCCCAGACGCGATAAGTGGCCGTATTGCGCCCCACGAGGATTGAGCCAGTGCCAACCATAAAGTGCTCGGTAACGGTACCACTGACCAGCGGCTGGCCCTCGGCGGTCAATGTTTGCGATCGTTCGCCTTGACCTATCGGGTCATAACAGAGCGCAAACATGCCATGCTGCGCTAGAATGATACCGAAGCGTTGATTGTAATCGGCGGTCTTGGCCGTGCGGCTATGACCACTGGACACGATAACTCCTGGGAAAGGTCCAGCGCCATCGGGAATATAGAGGTTGGCCGTAATGTGATGTTGTGGTTGACTGTTGAAGATGACGTTCTCGATACGATAGCCCGTGGCTTTGATCGTACCGGTTACTTGACCATCCAGCGGACAGCGCTCAGGGAATCCGCCAAGCTGTTCCATAAAGAACTCGCGTAGCCCTTTCTGATACTCGCTGATTTGCTCCGCGCTCTTGAGAGCTTCGACCTTTCGCAAACGTTCGCCCAAAGACGTATGAGCCTGCTGCTTCAGGTGGCTGTACCAACTAAGCGATTGGCCAGCGCCGTTCTCTTCCGTTTTAAGACAGGTCAAATCCTCACCGCAGACCATCTCGTGAACAGATAGCGTCCAAAGTGCCGCTAACCCCAGCCCGATAAAAAATGCACGCATAGAAGTACCTCTGGTTTTGATGTAGAAGTGAGTCGAGACGATCACCAACGCTGCCCCCGATGGAATTCAGGGGCATTCGGTTTTTGTTCGTTAAGCACGTGGACGCATTCACATGCCTAGCATAGAGCTTCCGCGATTTGCAAATTGTTTTCAGACTGATTCGGGTATCTGAAACTCTTTGCGACCGACGCGTTTAAGCAGGGCGTTAACTTCGTCATCACCCACGCATTGCTGCTTCTGGCTATCAAACGTTAACGGTCGCCCGACGCGATAAGACAGATTGCCCAAGTGGGCGAGCAAGGTAGATTTGTAACCTTCCTCGATGTCACAGTTAGGCGTATTTCCGTTCTTGATACAGCTTAGAAAATTCTTGAGGTGAGGTATTTCCGAGAAGTTTGCTTTGTTCTCGATAGCCACCTTGTTTCGTTTCTCGACCAGTTTCCAACCTTGTCGTCCGACCACGATGTAGCCATCGGGACCATAGAACGCCACGCCGTTTTCATAACCTTCTACGTGGTAAGGCGACCACAAACGTTGCTCGTATACCAGCATCGCTTGCTTTTCTGGGAAGGTGAAGGTCACAACCTGCGAATCGGGCGTCTCTTGAATGTCGCCGGTGAAGACCAGTTTATCAGCCGTGCATTGGACTTGAGTCGGATAATCGACGCCCAACCCCCAACGTGCGATGTCCAAATCGTGAACGCCATCATTGCCCATATCGCCGGTGCCATAGTCCCACATCCAACGCCAACCGTAGGTGTATCGATTCGCGTTGTATGGCCGATCGGCCGCAGGGCCTTGCCATATATTCCAGTCGAGTCCCTTAGGCACTTCAGAATCGGGGACAGCCGGTACTTTGCGACGCAGTTGGCTGTTCCAGGCTTTGGCCATATGCACTTTACCGATACGTCCCGAACGGATCAGTTGCATGATCTCGACATAATGTTCGGCACTACGACTTTGCGTGCCAACTTGTACGACGCGATTGTACTTGCGCGCTGCCGCAACCATCTGCCGACCTTCAAAGACATTGTTGGAGATCGGTTTTTCGACGTAGACGTGCTTGCCTGCCTGGCAGCCCCAAATCGTGGCCAGCGCGTGCCAGTGATCAGGCGTGGTCACGACGATGGCATCCACACTTTTGTCGTCAAGAACTCTTCGCAAGTCTTGAACAGGTTTGGGAGTCGACTTTTGTACCTCGTTGATCTGCTGGCCATAGTCATGCAGCAAGGCTTCATTGACGTCGCAGATATGCGTGACTTGAGCGTTGGGCAGAGCGGCAAAATTTTTGCCGACCCCCGATCCCCGACCGCGGACGCCGATAACACACACATGAATGCGTTCATTGGCGGAGGCTTTGGCTTCGGTTTTGGCGAGCGCCAGCGCCAGCCCCGTGGCCGCAGCGCCGGTCAGTAATCCTCTGCGATCGATCGAAGCAGATTGCGACTTGTCATCAGCAGGTTGAGCAGACATCAGGGGGCTCCACTAGTGAGAAAGAGATGCGTGGAAACAGGTGGGATTGAGTCACAGGGCGTTGATTTTACTACGTGGCGCGGGGCAAAGGGAGTTCTCGCCGAGGATTTGAGCCACTCCGTTGTGAGAATCGCATACTTGATCTACAACTTAGCAGGCCAGCGCCAGGTGTGTCTTGTCAGCGATTTTTCGGTAGCCATCGCTGCCAAGCCGTGGATTTCGCATCCAGGTGAATCCACCGTCTGGCGACGGTGGCTACAGGCCGAGATTGTGTTAGGCACTGAAGTGCTTAACGTTTACGCCCTTTCTGTTCAGGAGATTTTGATATGGTACGTTCTATTCTGGTAGCCTCGTTGGCCGCTCTAATGATGTTGACCGCGGGTTGTTCGCCGGAAGCCGCCAAGGATATGGCTAGCAAGGCGGCCGATGATGTAGCTGGCGCTGCGAAAGAAGCGGCCAGCGATGCGGGAGCAGGCATGTCCGACATGATGAGCAAGGCCACGGAAGCGCTTTCGGGCGTCGAGGGCGGCTCGGATATGCTGAAGAAAGTCACTGAAATGTTCGGCAAAACCACCAGCGCCTTGGGCGGTGTCAAAGATGCCGACTCGGCCACGGCTGCCCTGCCGGAACTCAGCCAATTGACCGAAGGCTTCGGCGGGATGAGCGAGATGTTTGGCAAGATGCCCGATGCCGCTAAAGTCGCTGTAGCCGGTGTCTTCAAGTC
>JADLDX010000941.1 GCA_020846515.1 Pirellulaceae bacterium | reverse complement strand
GTGCCGTGCTTCATCATCCCGATACGACGGCATTGGGCTCAGGAGCTATTTGATTACCGTCTTTGGGATCGCCCTTTACTCACTCCTGATACTCGGCTGGTCCTCCAGCCAGACTCAGTGTATTACAAGTCAGCACGAGGTGGTCCACAGGAAAGGATGGGCCGAATACTCTGGTACGTTAGTGGCGAAGGAGACGGGACAAAATCGATTCGTGCTGTCTCACGAATGACCAACCGTGTCACCTCAACTGCCAAGGATTTGTTTAAACGTAACATGCACTACGGGGTTTACGAATGGAAGGACATGCTCGAATTGGATCGCGCGCCAGAATCGATCGTTATGGCCATATCCTTTTCGGACACCGAACTGCTTCCTACCCCAGTCACTTTTAAGGAAGCAAACGAGACATTAGTTGCCAGCGGTAGGAGTGCCCAACAATTCCAATCCTCTACTTCAATTGATGAATCAGTGTTTGTCGAGATATACCGCAAAGGCATGTCCACGAAGCCCTTACAATGAAAGCTACCAAATGCTACTACTATCGATTCACCAAAAGTATGTGGACCTTATTTTGGATGGCCGAAAGACTGTAGAGCTAAGGAAGCGTATTCCCAGAGCCAGCGTCAACGAAGAGATCGCAATCTATTGCTGCGTTCCAAGGATGGCGATCGTAGCTACTGCCAAGATCGCAGACATTCAGGCAATAGAGCCAGGGTCGTTCTGGGAACTTCACGGCAAGGCAACTGGTGTCACAAGGCTTCAATTCAACGAGTACTATGCCAATTCTACTAAGGCAGTCGGACTGTTTCTTAAGAACGTGGTTGCGTTCGAAATTCCACTCGGTCTGAGCGAACTGCGTAAGGCATGGCCAGGCTTTCACCCACCTCAGCAGTTTCGCTACCTTAGCGCCAGTCAAACTGCTTATTTGCGGTCGACGCAACTTCGCCTAAGCGCGTGAAATCTCGCCAACAACTTCCCACAGCGCTTGCTGTTTCCTCTTTTTCATGGCTCATTTGTGATCGTCGCAGTTGGACTTCCCGGCTGCACGAACAACGAAAAACGGGGTCAGGTCTCATTTACCGGCCGTAAACGAGACGAGGGGTACAGGTCAAGACTAGCCCGAGTTCATCTGAGATGCTCTTGATCTTTACCAGTCCGGAGCTAACGCTCGCGAAATGTCGCGTTGAGGCTCTCTGGGTCACGAAAATGAGACCTGACCCCATTTATTCTCGAGCCGCCTTGGCAACTCGCCTGATCGAAGGCCTTCGATCAGGTGTCGGCTCGGCGGAGTTTGATGGCTTTTGAAACTTGTTCCCTCGCCGACAAGCCGTAGAAGACAGAGGGTGGTGGGCTGCGCCTGGTAGCTGCCAGTCGTGCCTCCGACCGGCACAAGGCCGACGGAGGGCTGATCGAGAGCTTACAGAGGGCTGGCTCGGCCAATGCGATGGACATACCGAAGACTTGCAACTTGGGTGGCGCTAGTGGATCATACGGACCGGTCGGGTCGAACAAGGCATGAAAGCCAGCGCTCAAAAAGGTTGATCTGTAATGTAATACCAACCGTTCGTAGATTGGCGATCCTCTCCAGCCCCTTCCCCCCGGATTCTGCTCGTTGGCCAATAGTTCGTCCAACTCGTCGGACCACAAGTACCGATGCGATTTCGAAGGATGAATAACGGGGTCAGGTCTCATTTACTGGCCGTAAACGAGAAGATGGGCACAGGTCCAGACCAGCCCGAGTTGATCTGAGATGCTCTTGATCTTTACCAGTCCGGAGCTGACCTCGCGAGAACTCGCATTGACGCTCGCCGAGTCACGAAAATGAGACCTGACCCCATTTATTCAAACAATACTGACAGCATAGACCTCCCCGGCCCCAACCCTCTTCGAACTCGTCTCTGTTTTTGCCGCACGAGTTGTGGCGATTCACTCTCTAAGAAGCAATTGTATTGCGGCTTCTAAGTCGATGGGTGCTACACCGGCAATGCGAAGGCGACCACTGCGGTCGACCAGATAGTATCCCGGAAAGTGAGCGTTGCTGTATGCTTCAGACGATTTATTCGCATCGTCGACTCCAATGGGCCAGCTAATTGGCGACTTCTCGAGGAATTCTGGCAATGCGTCACTCGTCGCACTCTCGTGGATGCCGACTATCTCAAAACCCTTAGCGGCGTACTTGGCTCTCAACACTTCTAATCTCGGTATTGACTTCACGCATGGCTGACACCAGGTAGCCCAGAAGTCAAGCAAAACGACCTTACCTTCGTATTCCTTGAGACTAAGCAGCTCTGTCCGGCCATTAAACGTTTCTGCAATTGCAAGCGGCGGGGCTATTCGCTCTTCCAGCGCGTCGTGGGCAATACGAGCCTTGCTGCTCTGACGGAGAATCCCATCCTTTCCTGGAATGAGAACGCTTTCACCGCCTTGCACATTGATGCTCACCGAGCCTAGTAAGTGCTGAAGGGATGCCACATCTGGATGCCCGAAATAGGGTGAACCGACCCATAGGCTTTGCAGCCGGGGAAGTCCATCTAAAGCTCGTAATCCTCGAGACGTAAAGCCACCGCATAAGTACAAATACTCCAGGTCTTTTAGCCCAGCCAATCGCTTTGGGGCAGAGTCAGATAGCGCCGAATCTTGAAGACCCAAGCTTCGTAACTTAGTCCATCGCATTAGGCCGTCGACGTGGCGGTCGCGTATGAGTCCGTTGATATGTGCATGCTCGAGGTTACTAAGGTGGTCGTACCACTGCACATCGTCGGGCACTGACGGCACGGTGAATCCAATGCTTTTAAGCATAGGTAACTCAGGCAAATAAGAGAGGTCTAAATCTCCTTCGCCCGACAAGGTAAGTGTCGTAAGCTCAGGCATGTGAGCCAACACGGCTAATCCTGGTCCTCGTATATTTGTGTCGCTGAGCACGAGCCTTCTTAGCTTATTCAAGCCGTCCAATTCCAGCAGGTCATCGTCGTTTATGGTAATCCGATATAGCGAAATATCTTCCAGCTGAGTGCACTTAGCTAACTCTTTACCGATGCCGGCAAAGTTCATGTCCCTTTTATTTGCGGAAACGGAAAGGCTACGCAGCTCAGGCAAGGTCAATAATAGTCGTAGGCCTTCGCGGCTCACTGGTACGTTTCGACCCACCTTCCGGAGAGAACGAATTTCCGACAGCGCTCTTGTAACGTCGTCGCTGTTTTTTGTCGCTAGTCGGTCTGCATCGAGTTCGTTGAGGCTCTTGGAGAATCTAAACAAAGAAAGATCCGCAGGTTGAATGTCAAGGCCGCCCAAGGTCAGCTTTTCAAGTCGAGGAAGCTTGGCGATCTCGGCAAGTCCGATCTTGGTTATTTTTGTTCCAGTAAGGTCAAGCGCACGTAAACTAGTAATAGTTGCAACCTTTCGAGCGCCTGCATCAGTAATGCTTGCACCTTTGGAATAAACCCCGAATTGAAGCGTGTGCAGAGAATGCAGCAGCGACAGCTGTTCAAGATTGTCGTCATTAATACCAGGTGCAAGCAGCGAAAGGTTTTTAAGTCGCGTGAGCTTGGCTAAGATCGGTAAGGAGCGGCTGGTGATGGGATCGTCCCGAAAGCTGACGTTCACGAGGGACGGCATGGATAGAAAGATCGTCGCGGACTCATCGTCTACTCCGAACGTTAATGTTGTCTTTTCCGTTTTCCGTGTCCGCTCGTTGTTTGCCATGAATGAGTCAGAAGTGAAGCTTTTCAAATTCGTCAAACGAGCTAGATGCAGCATTCCTTTGCTGGTGATACGAGTGTCTTCAAGCCGCAGAATTTTCAAGCCCGTCAAATGTGCCATATAAGGTACTTGGCTGTCTTCCAACCGCGATCTCCATAAGTCCAGACTACAAATGGCGTCTGCTGGTAGCTTGGAAAGAAAGGACAGGCTTTTAGCACCATCTGCGCTCACCCATAACTTGACTTCATATCCGGCAGGAACGGTTACGTTTCCCTTCGCAGGGCCGAGGGGCGCCCACGAGCGATTCAGATCATCAACACCTTCAATGGCTTGTTCGGGTCGTACCTCGACCGTCCCAACCGTACGGTCATCCGGGAAGGAAATTATGCGACCCTTCGTGTCGTCCGTGGCATTGGCAGCAATGCGCCGGACGTTGACTTCGGTACTCGGCTTTTGAGATGTAGGCCTTAGAGCCACGGCACCGGCAGCGACAAGGGCGACCAACAGTAGAATTGTAAATCCACCTCGCCACGAAATTGGCTGGCGCCGTGCATCGGGTTTCAGAATCGATACGATGCGCCTTGAGATCTGCGATTGTGCCATGCCGCTAGTCGCTACCAAGGATATGGAAGGAGTGGATCTGACGCTGCTGAATTTCAGCAGCAAGTCGGAGTAGTCGGTCGGCTTGTGCCCTCGTGCCAATACATAGTCGTCGCACGCGATCTCAGCGTATAGCTGGACCTGATTGCAGCAATAACGAACGGCCGGATGAAACCAGAAGAGGACTCGTGGGATGAGGAGGAAGCGCCTAGTCCATTCGTCTCTGCGAAGTACATGTGCAAGTTCATGGCAAATGGCAGCCGCTTGTACTTGAGTCGATGATCGAGCTAGCGAAACAGGTAACAGTAGCCTAGTGGGCATGCTTCCCCATACCAATGGCCCGACCTCACGCGGTGTTATCGTCAAGGAAATTGCTTTCGCGCGCAGCCTGAGCTTGGGCGGAGCAGTGTTTGCGCCTACGACTTCTATACCGTGCTCCATTGCTAGTCGATTTGTAAGAGCAAACAGTCCTTCCTCGCTGCCACGGCAGTGAAACTCGGCCGTGAGCAGTCGGCGAGCAAACGCGATTCTCAAGATGCAGAGAGTTGCTCCTACAAGCCAGACAGCAATTAGCAGATTGCCAACAGTAGGTTTGAACTGTGGCTGAGTCCATTGATAGATTGCCGGCGAGCCAATTGAACTCGCGGCGCGCGTTGGTTGGTCAGGTCGTTTTCGACTCCCTTGGCCCTGTTCGACTAATTGAGGGTCCGTACCATCAGTTTGAGTTGAGATGCGACGGTCATTTGAAACTTCTTCAGCACGAAAGTCGCTCGGCTCGACAACGGCGATTCCTTCCGAGCTCTGGACGCGAATAGCACTCGGCACCAAAATGGCAAAAAGAGGGATGGTCAGAATGCCCGCAGTTGCGCTAACCCAAAGCACGTGGCGAACCGATGCGGATTGTCCTTGAAACAGACGATCAAACGCCACTGTACCTAGAATCACAAGAGCAGCTGCGACGGACCACATGATCATGCTGCTGCTTACCCAACCGAACTCCAGCATCTGGTCGATCATGACTTTCGTTCTCCTTTCCGAGCGATGTCAATCAACCTTTGAAGCTTTTTGAGTTCCGCTTCATCCACATTGGCCTGGGGCTTAGCCAAATAGGAAGCAACTGCATCAGATAGGGAGCCTCCGAAAAATGTTTCCAGAACATGCACAATTGCGCTTCGACCAACTTTGTCACGGGACCTCGTAGCGGAAAACACGAATTCCCTACCGACTTGCTTGTGCCGTAGATGCCCTTTGTCCTCTAGGATTTTGAGGAACGTCCTCACCGCGCTTCGCGATGGCGGATCCTTCATTGCTGCAATGACCTCAGTTGCCGTAGCATCGCCAAGCCGATACACGATATTGAGGATCTCGCGCTCTCTAGCGCTTAAGGGGTGGTCTAAAGTCATACGGACCCCGTTTCAAATGAGTAGCTGCAGCTATCCGTGTCAATGCTCATATCGGCTAAAATATTAGCCTATGCGCGATCGGTCAACAAGGTGGCGGCTAGATTTTTAGCCGAAATAGTCGCTAACGCCCAGCGGCTGATTCAAATTGGCGCTGTCCAACTAAGCTGGCCTAAGCCAGGCTTAAGCGGCCGACTGGGTGCCGAACTGGCTTTGCACGTAATGGCTAAGGTGTGTTAAGGAATCGCCGAAGAAATCAAAATTGAGTGTGCGGCGCAGTTCTGGTTTGAGTGCGCCGCCGGCGATCACTAGTCGGCATTCGCTGGGCAGATGCGATTTGACTTGTGCATTGTGCTTGAGCGTTAGCTCGGTGTTCAATTGATGTGTGTGGCAGACCCAAACCAAGTCGGCCTTACGCGGCGCGGCGGCTTTACCCAAGCTATCGCCGGATAATCCCGCGCCCAGTGATTCTGCATCCCAACCCAATTCGCGTAAGGTGACTTCGGCGAAAAGGCTGGAGAGGTCGGCTGGATCGCCAATCACAGTCGCGCCCAGAGCGCGCCGGCAAGTCGATGATGTCTCGAGCGTCTCTGAGATCTGGCACAGGAGACTGCGCATGCGTTGGCAAGCTACGTGGACCTGGTAGGTTTCTATCTCGCCACGGTTGTATAAACATCCCAGATGAACTAGCGCCGGGGCCAAGATATCATCACACAGTTCGGCCACACTGATGCGACGGCGAATGATGCTAATGGCTTCGGATAGATCAGTGCGTCGATCTTCGAGCAATTGTTGGCAGCATTCTGTGTAATTCATCACCAGAGCCGGGCTGCGTTTGGCTCCGACCGCCAGGGAGACTTCGCGGCCCGCACCGGTTTGCCAACTTTGTACTGAACGAAGTGATATACGCCGGTGTCCACCTGGTGTGCGAATAGAGCTCAGTGCCTCATCGTCACACAATCGCTTAATGGTCGATTGGCTGACGTTGAGGATCTTAGCAGCTTGTTTGCACGATAGGTAAACGGAAGACATCGAGACGTCCGATCAAGGCTTCTTCACTCGCACCAGCTGGCGAATTGGACAGTCCGTGGCGGTGGTTGCTGTTTGCTATCGGCTCATTCGCGACGATCGCTGGTGGCGTGCCTGCGCCAAAGGTGGCCAGAACGCTGCACCAGAGTGAATAAGGTGTGCAAAGTTCTTGCCGAGGTCGGTAACGCGTCCTAGGTTTCTCCCAGAGACATGACACCGTTTCCGGGGGGACGCGGAGCGACCAAAGAGGGTCTGCTTGGGGCAGCCAAGGCTGATAAAGCCTTGGAAACTCTGGTTTTGCTAGTTCAATTGCAGCTCGATTTACCGGCTCAATTGCACTTTGGCAGGCGCTGGTGCCGACCGCCCGGAATCCTCGCGTTTTCGTTCCGATTGCGCGAATCGAAGTAAACTCTCGCCGGGGCAAATCGCATGAGTTTGGATGACGCCGAGCTACTCAAAGAGTTCGTAGTTGAGTCGCAAGAGCACTTGGCTGATGTCGAGAATCAACTGCTGACTCTCGAGTCGCAGGGTGAAAACATGGACGTTTCATTGGTCAATAAGGTGTTCCGAGCGGTGCACTCGATCAAAGGCGCTGCGGGATTCTTGGGTTTAGAGACCCTTCAAGGCCTGGCGCATCGCGAAGAAGAAGTACTGAACAAACTCCGCAATCGCGAACTGCGTCCGACATCGGAAGTCATTAATACGCTGTTGAAGGCCACGGACAAACTCAAGTGCCTGATGGATGCCATCGACACGTCCAACGAACAAGACGTATCCGAGTATATGTCAGCCTTGGAGCAAATTCTCAACGGAACCGCCTCGACGCCCAGTCCTAATGTCGCGGCGGCGGTCACCGGGCCAGGCACTACACCAGATACCACGTCAGACACTACGCCACCGACCGAAGGCGTAGACCAACCAAGTGAAATCTCGGGCGAAGCGCTGCGCGAGTTCTTAATTGAGAGCTACGATAATTTGGAGCAATTGGAACGCGATTTGATGACGCTGGAGCGGCAACTTGGTAGCCCAAGCGTTATCAACGGCGCATTCCGTTCGATCCATACCATAAAAGGGACAGCCGGCTTTTTGGGTTACACCAAGCTGGAGCGGCTGACTCATGTTGCCGAAAATCTACTTGGCAGTGTTCGCTCTGGTCAGTTCGGTTGGGATACCGAGATTGGCGGCGGGCTGTTCAAGATGATCGATAAGGTGCGTGAACTGCTGGCGGTCATCGAGACCAGCGGCACGGAAGGTAATGTAGACGAAAGTGAATTGGTTCGGCTGCTGAGCAGTCTGTTTGACCGCAAAAGCGCTGGCCCCCAATCACCCACGGTCCCACCTGCGACAAATACCGCGACGAATTCCGCAACGACAATTGTGGCGCCGATAGTGGCCCCAGTTGCCCGGCAACCGGACGCTCGAGCGTCCCGGCTGATGGATGCGGTGAGCGCGGGAGTTGAGCGTGTAGAGACAGTCGGTGCAGAGTTCAAGACAGTGTCGGCAGCGCCGACGACAACTGAGGTAATTCGAGCCCAAGAGGATACAAACCAAGCACTGCGTTCAGGCGACAGCCCTGACGCTGTTGATGGTGAGAACACACTGCTGGCGGAGCGCCCCACTCCAATAGCCGTGACTGCGGCCAGCCCCAAAGCCGTAGTGCCAACCGACTCACCGAACACACCCGAAAACTCAGCCACCATGGCCGC
>JADLDX010000940.1 GCA_020846515.1 Pirellulaceae bacterium | reverse complement strand
TTTTATTAACGACGCTAATGCTGCCTCCTTTGGCGAGTTCTGGGTGGGCACCGGTGCGAAAGTTGACAGCTTGATCTTGCTAACCTTAGGCACCGGCGTGGGCGGCGGCATCATTGTCGATGGCCATTTGATCAATGGTGTTAATAGCTTTGGTAGCGAGTGCGGCCATGTTATCGTCGATAGCCGTCCGGACGCCAGGCTGTGCGTTTGGGGTGGCGGTCGCGGTCAACTAGAGGCCTATGGCAGTGCCAGCGCCCTGGCACAGCACGCAGAACAAGGCGTCCGCGCCGGCGCCGTTAGCTCGCTGACACGCGTGTTGATGAGCGGCAAAGCGATTACAGCGAAACGCGTTTACGAAGCGGCCGAAGCGGGCGATGAGTATTCGCTGAGCGTCATCGATGAAGCGGCGTATTATCTTGGTATCGGTATTACGACTCTCGTGCATACGATCGATCCCGGGCTAGTGGTCTTAGGCGGGGCGATGAATTTTGGCGGAGCCAAGTCGCACGTGGGCCAACGATTCTTGGATAAAATCCGTGCGGTGTTTGCCGAGCGGACCTTTCCGAATGTGTTGACGGGCACGAAGATCGATTTTGCCACGCTCGGTGGCGATGCTGGCTACATTGGCGCCGCTGGCATCGCGCGAAAAGACTATTTGTCTGGTCGCGGAACGACCAGCGCAGTCTCCATGCCTATCGGCTGATTTGAAACTTGTATCCGGTGGACTTTGCGCTCCGGAAGATGTGACCTTTGTCTGACTCTCGTGGTGAACATGTCGAACCTTGATATCGCCAACATCCGCAACTTTTGCATCATCGCTCATATCGACCACGGCAAGAGCACTCTGGCGGACCGATTGCTGGAAAAAACCGGCACGGTCAGCTCGCGTGAGATGCGCGAACAGATTCTGGACGACATGGAGTTGGAAAGACAGCGCGGTATTACGATCAAAGCCCGCGCCGTGGCCTTGCGCACACAGTATCAGGGCCAAGCGTACGAACTTAATTTGATCGATACGCCTGGTCACGTCGACTTTCATTACGAAGTCTCGCGCAGCTTGACTTGCTGCGAAGGGGCACTGCTACTGGTCGATGCCTTCCAAGGCGTGGAAGCGCAGACCATGGCCAACGCCTACGCGGCGATGGAACATGATTTGAAGATCATTCCCGTGATCAACAAAATCGACTTGGTCCACGCGCGCGTGGACGAAGTGCTCGAAGAAATGGAACAATCGCTCGGTATAAACCCAGCCGATGTGATCAAGTGCAGCGGCAAGACCGGTATCGGTGTGAATGACCTGATCGAAGCCATCATCCAGCGCATCCCGGCTCCCAGCGGTGATCCCAAAGCGCCCTTGCAAGCCATGGTGTTCGACTCGCACTACGATGATTATCGAGGCGCTATCACCTACGTGCGTCTGATGGCTGGCTCCGTCAAACGCCATGAGAAACTGCGATTTTTACGCGCGAACACCGAGCATGAGGCCACCGAGATCGGCCAGTTTGTGCCGCAGCGTAAATCGGTCGATACCTTGCGCGCCGGTCAAGTCGGATATTTGATTTGCAACATCAAGTCGCTCAAGGAAGTACATATTGGCGATACCGTCACCACCGCCGGCCCCGGCGGTGGCGAAGCTTTGCCGGGCTACGCCCAACCCAAACGCATGGTCTACTGCGGACTTTATCCCAGCGATGGTCAGGACTTCAGCGAACTGCGCGACGCGCTGGAAAAACTGAGCATCAATGATCCAAGCTTTGAATTCCAACCGGAGTCCAGTGAAGCCTTAGGCTTCGGCTTCCGCTGTGGTTTTTTAGGCTTGCTGCACATGGAAATTGTCCAGCAACGTTTAGAGGGCGAGTGCGATGTCGATCTGGTCCAGACTGCCCCCAACGTCACCTATGAAATCGTCAACAAGCGTGGCGAAACGTTGGAGATTCATCGACCACAAGAAGTGCCCGATTCAGGTGACATCGAAGAGTTTCGGCAACCGATCGTCAGGGTAAACTTTGTAGTGCCCAATGATCAAATTGGGCAAGTCATGAAGCTGTGCCAGGATCGCCGCGGCGTCCAACGCACCACCGAATATCTTTCGACAACTCGCGCCATGGTGACCTACGATTTGCCATTGGCAGAAGTCATCTATGACCTGCATGACAAACTCAAAAGTGCCACGCGCGGTTATGGCACGATGGACTACGAGATCATCGGATACGAAGCGGCCTCATTGGTCCGTATGGACATCCTGGTCAACGGAAAACGTGTCGATGCGCTCAGTGTTATCTGCGATCGTCGCGACGCCGATCGACGCGGCCGAGCCGTCGTGAAGAAGCTCAAAGCCGAACTTGAGCGACACATGTTCGAGATCGCAGTGCAAGCCGCCATCGGCTCGCGCGTCATCGCTCGCGAAACGGTACCTGCCATGCGTAAAAACGTCACCGCCAAATGTTATGGCGGCGATATCTCGCGCAAACGCAAACTGTGGGCCAAGCAAAAAGAAGGCAAGAAACGCATGAAGTCGATCGGCTCGGTCGACATTCCCCAAAAAGCCTTCATGGCCGTCCTGGAGTCTGGCAACCCAGAGTAACCTGCCTGCAGCTGCTGCGAAGCAGCAGCAAACTAACCGTCCTGGTGCGTAGCAGCGGGAGGGTCGACTGGCGTCAGCTCAGTCGGGGAGGGGGCCTCCCGTGCTAACTCAAGCATGAAGCGCTTCGCTGCTAACTCACCTCTGCGGCGCACGCACCCTCCCCGAAAAAACGGGCT
>JADLDX010000939.1 GCA_020846515.1 Pirellulaceae bacterium | reverse complement strand
CAATTGGCAGTTAGTCAAGATGCGAATTCGCTGGTACCAAGCGGTAGATTTCGCCTCCAGACGAGTCCACCGTCTGGCGACGGTGGCTACCCAGTATCCCTTTGCACTAAGTCAGCAGAGACTATCACATGGATAGAGTAATGTAGTAATTGACAGCCAAGAGGGGACGAGTCGCGGAGCGATTCGTTTAATGGGGCGAGTTGCGGAGCAATTCGCCTACTGGGACGAGTCGCGGAGCGATTCGGGTACGGGATTCGACGAGTCGCGGAGCGATTCGCCTACGGGATGTGAAAGCTTATGCAAAATTGTCCGTTCTGCCAACTTGATTGTAGTGAGCTGGAACTCCGCGAGGGTCGGTGCCCGCGATGCGGCGGTATTGTGCATTGGACTGAAGAAATCGAAACCAGCGTCGCATCAGCGCCCACACCACCTAGAGACCAAACGCCAGATCTGGTCAACGACACCTTTGACATTAACGCGTTCGATTTGGACTCGCCCTCTGAACAAACAGACTACCGTCCCAGTAGAATTTCAGAGTTTGAAGACTCAGATCGACAAATTGCGGCTGGCGAAAGTGCAGCCATACCAGCCATACCAGCCCAGCCACTGGCCGCAACAGAGCCAACTCAAGACTCAACCGTCAACACGAACCCAGCCGTCAATACGAACTCAGCCATCAACACGGGCTCAGCAGCCAACACAGGCTCGACGAACGATCGACCACAAATAGAAGCGCTGTGGAGAGATTCGATCCAGTATGCCAACGGTCCGCTATCAACACTTAAAGGGCCAGCACAAGAGCAAACGGTCTCAGATACTGTCTTCTCCATCCAACCACGCGCACTTCGAGCGCCCAATGTCGAGCCCGATCCAGAAAATCCAGTTGACTATGAACTGCTCGAGATCATTGGGCAAGGTGGCGTGGGCGTTGTATATGCGGGTCGTCAGGCATCGATCGATCGCACGGTAGCCATTAAGATGCTGCGCGATGATTATCGACATCGCCAGGATCATCGCGACAAGTTTTTAGCCGAAGCGGTACTGACCGGAGAACTCGATCACCCCAACATTGTTCCCATTTATGATTTGGGACGAAGTACATCGGGCGAACTTTTCTATTCGATGAAAAATGTCGTCGGCACGCCTTGGGATCGCGTGATTGGTACGAAGAGCTTGCGTGAGAATCTGGATATCCTCCTGAAGGTGGCAGATGCCGTTGCCTTTGCCCATTCGCGCGGGGTGATCCATCGTGATTTAAAGCCCGAGAACGTCATGCTGGGCAGCTTCGGCGAAGTGCTCGTGATGGACTGGGGGATCGCGCTGCCCACTGCAGAGTTTCGCAAATCGGCCAGCATCTTGCGCTCGCAAGCGATGGGCGGTACGCCAGCTTACATGGCGCCCGAGATGGCCAAGGGGTCCGTCGAAAAGATCACCCAGTCGGCCGATGTGTATCTGCTGGGCGCCATCCTGTTTGAGATTCTCACCGGTCGCCCGCCGCATTACGGCCACGACGTCATGAATTGTCTGCTCAACGCCGCAGAGAATCTGATTGTCGAAACGGATGTGACTGGCGAATTGATGGAGATCGCCAACAAAAGTATGTCGACGGTCCCGCGTCGGCGCTATCGCAGCGTGCAGGACTTCCAAGCAGCGATTCGACTCTACCAATCGCACAGCGACAGTATCACCCTGTCGGACAATGCCGAAATCGATTTGGCCGAAGCGATTAACAACAAGAGTTATCAGAAGTTTTCACGGGCCACCTTTGCGTTCGAAGAAGCCTTGTCGATGTGGGCCGAAAATACGCTAGCCCTGGAAGGGCTTAAGCGGTCTACATTGGCTCACGCCCAGGCGGCTCTGGAAAAAGGCGACGTCGATCTGGGGCTGTCTTTGCTAAGTGAGACCGATCCAGAACACCATTCGCTGATCGGTAAACTGAAGGCATCCGAACGAGAGCGAATGGCACGTCAGACTCGCTTGAGACTTTTCAAACGCGTGGCTGTCGCCCTTACGGCGTTTATCGTTACCGCTGGTTCGATTGCCATTACCGTTATTCTGAATCTGTTGACGGAGGCTTCGCAGAAGCAACTGGATCTCGAACGAGCGCAGATTGGACTTAAGAATCAGGTCGAACTTGCTAATAAAGCTACAGCCGAGGCCGAGACACAGAAGGAGTCAGCAAATCGACAAAGCTTGTTGGCTGATGCGCAGCGTCGTCGCGCCGAGGAAGCTCGTCAGAATGCTGAGTTGGCGCGTTTGGAATCGGTCGCCCAGAAGCAGAAGGCCGAGGAGAGTTCTTATTTTGCTGAGGCTGGATTGGTCGGTGCCAGCATCGAGCAGAATGGCTTTACCGTAGCCGCTGAAGTGCTCGACCGACAGACACGGTCGGCCGCTAAATCGAAACTTCGACATTGGGAATGGGGACGTTATCGTTACTTGATCCAAGGCGGACGAAGCGATATCGGCTCACCAGTTGTATCAACCCATACCATTGATGTTTCCGTTGAAGCACTGGATGTCTCTGCCGACGGTCAATGGATCGCCGTTGGTCTGAGTTCGGGTGAGTGCCAACTCTGGCAAGCGGATGCCGAACTCCCGACGCTTACGTTTCGCCATGGAAAAACCCTTCGCGATTTGGACTTTGATCCATCTGGACAGTGGCTGCTAACCTGTGGCAGTGAAGACGAACAAACGGGAAGTGTGAAAGTCTGGCAAATGCCGCGGCAGGGCGAACCAGTTGCGGCACCGAAACTTGAGCAAACAATCTCTTTAGAGATGTCTGTTGCTCTCACAGCTGCATTCTCCAACGATCCGCAGGCCACTTACCTGGTCGTAGGTGATGACCGACGCGTTGGTCATGTGTGGAAGTGGCGTGAACCTGTCCGCACCGCGACCTTGCTGGGACATATGGATGAAGTCACCGCTGTCCGCTTCTCCCCGGATAACCGCTGGGTGGGCACCGCCAGTCTGGACGGCGCTGTGCGACTATTTGATGCTCAAAGTGGCAGCGAAGTGCAGCGATTCAATGGACACAAAGGGGCCGTCTTGTGTTTGGCCTTTACCACGGACGGACGACAGGTTGCCTCGGCCGGTGCGCAGCCACAAATTCTCGTCTGGGACGTCGATCCAACTCATGATGAAGCCAGACGGCTGGCCGATGTTCGACGTCAAGTGCAAGGCGAAGAATTGCCAGCGCCAAAGTTTATTTCGTTCCAAGGCCACACAGGCTCGATCAATGACGTCCGCTTTTCCGTAGACGGTCAATACATGCTGTCGGCGGGCAACGATAACTGTGTCTATGTCTGGCGCTCGCCGACGAGCAGTTCCAAGCCACGTTCCTCTATGCAATTGACATCCCAGCGACGCATCTCGCCGATTACGCGCACTAATACAGACGCAGCCGATGCTTACTATGACAGCGGTGAAGCAGATGTGACCACTTCCAACCAGCCATTGATGAGACTGCGAGGGCATGGAGGTTGGATTCGCAGTTGTTGTTTTTCGTATGATAACCAATATGTGTATTCGGGTGCCTTGGACCGCTCATGGCGACGTTGGCGAATCGCGGATTACTCAGAGCAGTTGCTATTGGGCGATCGACATGCAGCCATTACCGATGCGCATTACGCGCCGAACGGTGAGACAGTGGCCACAGCTTATGAAGACGGCACGCTGGCACTATGGAACACGACCACTGGTCAATCCCTAGGGCTGCTGAGCGAAGGTCACGAATACTTAACCAATCGCGCGCATCTGTCCTCTGACGGAACCCATCTGATTACGGCGGCTGGTGATAACAGTCTGCGCGTCTGGGATATCGACGAGGGCAGTGAGCAGGCCGTGCTGAAGCATGCTGGAAACAACGCCGCCTTTGCTGTTTCGCGCGACGGACAATGGCTGGTCGCAGCTGGCGACGAACAAGGTGTCTGCGTGTGCGACTTGCCCACGCTGGGCACTCAGCGCAGAATGCGTACGCAAGAGGCTGGCGCGGCCACGCAGACCGTATTCGCGGAACCATCTTGCGTGGCCATATCCGATGGCGGCGAATGGATTTTCGTCGGCAACAAAAATGGTAGCTGTGAATTTTGGAATGCGCGCGATGGACAACTAGTACAGCGTGTATCGGGACATGCAGATTCCGTTGTCGCTGCGTTCGTTCTACCGAATACTCAGGCTACCACCGGTTCAGCCAGCGTGCTGACGGTCAGTGCTGATGGCACGGCCGCATGGTGGAACGTAGCCGATGGAAAAGAGGCGCGCACCAGTCGCCTGCGGCATGGATTCGCTGTTCAAACGGCTGCCCTTTCCAGCGACGGTCGATTCCTGGCCACCGCCGCTACACTTGATCGCGGTGGGTCGCGTTTATGGTTGTGGGATGTTACCACTGGGCAGCAGATAGCCACGCGTGACCTGGACAACCGGTTTGTGCAAGAGGTTTCCCTCATTCCCTCGACATCCGATGTCTTGGTTACCACCTCAAATCTGGCCAACTCGCGCAAAGAGATCTGGCAATGGACGCCGGCCAATGAAAGTTGGAAACCTGTTGGCTCGGCGCGGGTACTGAACAGTTCTATTTGGGGAGCCACGATTACCAACGACGGCACACGACTACTGACCTATGGTGGCAAGGGCGCCAGACTCTTTAGACTGAGCGACAACGCTGAGTTGATGCACTTTCGCCCTAGCGCCAGCGTGTATTGTTTGGATTATTCCAGCGACTCTCAACGCATCGCTGCTGGTAACGAAGATGGCAGCATCACGATTTGGAATTCGCGCACCCTCAAATCTGAACGCAAATTGCTAGGTGGGCATAAGTTCGCGGTACTGGACCTCGCTTTTTCAGCCGACGATCGGTCGCTGGTGAGCACCGGGGCTGATGGAAAAGTGGTGCTCTGGGATGTCGCCGCAGCCCAAGCAGTAGCCAGTGGACAAATCGCGGGCCGAGGCGTGCGCGGCAATTCGGTCAAATACTCGCCCGATGGTCAGACGTTGGTCATCGCGTGCGATGACCAACGCATACGCGTGCATGACGCCCGATCACTGACACAACTATTTCGGTTGGAGGGCCATGCCGATGCGGTCTCGTGCGCTGAATTCTCACCGGATGGTCAATGGATCGCTTCGGGCGGTCACGACAAAACGATTCGACTTTGGTCGGTGGCCTTGCGTCAAGAGGTTACGAAGCTGATCGGTCACTTGGCGCCCATTCGCTCGGTCGGCTTCTCACACGATGGTTTGCGATTGATATCCAGCAGTCAGGATTCGAGCGTTAAGTTATGGGACCTCGATAACCTCGAACAAATGTCCGCACGCTTGGCTCAACCTGCCAGCGATTCACCGACAGTGGCCGTCGAGTCGGAAGCGGGCGAGATTATGTCGTTGAATTACCATACGGGTGCTACGACATCAGCCGAGTTTTCACCACGTGGTCAGGATGTGCTTACCGCTGGTGCTGATGGCCTGGCGGTGATTTGGCCAGCGGAACGCGTGCCACCGGCCCTGCGATTGTCCAAGCCATCGCTCTCCTATAAACCGTCTGATCCCATGCTCATCGATCCTATGGCACGTATTAGCCAGCCCGATACGAACGATCTTAAGTTAGCCAAATTCAGTTTGCGACCGGCAAAACAAATTGCCGACACTAATGCCGACCTGAAGACAGAAGACGATGACTCGCAATTGGAGAACATCAGCCTGGACATGCGTGACGGTATGTTTTCCGTCGCGCGTGGCAAGCTTTACTACCATGCCCCGACGGACGAATCGATCGAGGTGGGCGAGATACTGCAGCCAACGCCGAACAGTTTGGAGATATCCTTTGGACCGTCCGTAACTTTTACGGCTGCCCAACAATTGATTCGTCACTTGGCCTATCAGCGTCACACCAAGGCAGCTGAGAGTGCTGACGACGCTGACACCCCGAGCAGTTCTGCGAACGCAAACATACAACGCAGTTTCGAATTGAGTTTAACCGATCACCTCGGCCGATCCGCCAACAGCCAACCAGAGACGTTGATCATTCAGATCACACAGCAGAACTAACCCTCCCGCTGCGTAGCAATGGGAGGGTCGAAAAAACACGCGCTGCAGCCTGTTCTTTCGGGGAGGGTGCCTGCGCCGCACAGACGAGTCAGCAGCGAAGTACTTGACGAGTCGCGGGGCGATTCGCCCACAGCCGAACTAACCCTCCCAGCGCAGCGGCCGGGAGGGTCGAAAATACAGGCGCTACTGCACCCTGTTT
>JADLDX010000938.1 GCA_020846515.1 Pirellulaceae bacterium | reverse complement strand
TTCCTTACCGCGTTGGAATCGATCGATCTGCTTGAGTATCGCGCGACGATCGCTCAGCCGTTGGGTATCGATATCTAGCGGTGGGGCCAAATCTGGAACAGTAAAGTCTGGAGCGTTAGGATCCGCGTCCACTGTAAATGGAGCCGCGGATGATCCCAAGTAAGCAGCGCCAGCACTGTTATGCATCTTGGGCAAGCAAACATAGGGCGGAACAGCACCGCGTGGTCCAAGTTGCCTGGCAATGATAGCACCATGGGCTGGGCGTTGGTTGTTCGGCTTCAGTCCTCCGTTAAATCCGCCGGCCGGGCGATCACCGGTCAAGATATAGTGGTCGGCTGGACCGTGGTCTGAATTGGATAGTCCAAACGATCGTACGAGAGAGAACTTGTCCATCTGGCCAGACAGACGGGGCAAATGTTCGCACAGTTGTATCCCCGGTACGTTGGTCGCAATGGGTTTGAATTCCCCGCGAAACTCTACCGGTGCATCGGGCTTCATATCCCACGTATCAATAGTGGATAGTCCGCCTTGCAAGAACAAAATGATGACCGAAACATCGCGAGCGTTGGACTTACTGGCAGCGGTTTGCGCTTGGGCCGCAAGGATCTGTGGCCATGAAAGGTTCCAACCCCATAAACCAGCGGCTCCCAGCCGCAGCATGTCGCGCCGCCGCACACCATCACAAAAGCGACGAGCCATCATTACTCTCCTGTTTGGTCGGTTCAAAAACAGATCACAAGGCAATATGGGGCTCAGAGCCGGCTCAGAGCCTCTTTCGAAAAGAGGTCTGACCCACTCTGGCGCTGCCGTGACACAACTTGTGCCACAGCTTAACTGGACAGCGCCACTTTGAATCGAATTCACAGTGATTCGCTGCTATTTCTTCGATATTAGCCGTATTGGCGTTAGCCACGGTTTTCGCCAAAAAAAACCGGGGCTAACGCCCAGCGGCTGATTCAAAGTGGCGCTGTCCAATTAATGTTTAAACAGAAACTCTAGACTATTCATCATGCCCCAAGCCAGATCCTCCAATCCACGTCTTCGATCTTTGGCCTGCTGCAAATAATCTATCCCAATTCGTTTTTCATCCAGCGTAGGGAAACGCGAGAAAAACGTCAGGCTCAACTCCTCCATCAATTGATCGTCGGGCAGTTCGATAAGCTTGGACAACTGACCGCCATCGTGCGCGAGCTTGCTCTGGATCTCGGGCGAGTTGAGTACATGCAAGACTTGCGAGACCGTTGGCTCAGCCACACGTTCGCACTCGCAGGCAGTAGCGCGCATGGGGCGCCCAAACAACTGCAGAAAATAATGTGGAACCTGGCTGTCCCAAAGCTGAATGGCTCGAGAACCCTCTGGTATACCTGCAAACTTCTCCGACACGCCTGTTGTCTGACATACTGCATCGTACAGCACCTCCGCACCCATCGGCGTCAAGGGATATCGCGAATAGTTTTGATGATCGTTTTGATTTTGAACATTCGGCTGACAATCGCGTTGATAAGTATTGGATGAAGTGATCAAACGAATCAACGCTTGCTGATCAAAGTTGCTCTCGATCAAGTGGTTGGCCAGTGCATCCAATAGCTCAGGGTTCGTGGGCGGATTGGTCATTCGAACATCATCGACCGGCTCGATGAGGCCACGCCCCATAACATGAGCCCAGATGCGGTTAGCCATATTTCGCGCGAAATATGGGTTCTGCTTGTCGGTCATCCAACGAGACAGTTCACGTCTCCAGCCTTGGCCAGGCTTGGTACCCGCATGCGATTTGTTAACCTGTGCCACCTCATTTGGGGCCAGGCCATTCTGGGCTTGAGTATCGATTGTTTGGCCCAGCGCTCTTGGGGCCACTTCTTTTTGCGTCCTAGGATGGATGCTCTTGCCGGAACCGGTTCTCACCAGTAACTCGCCCTGGGACGATGTCTTGAATGCGACATCGTTAAAGAAGGCTTGCATGCCATAGTAGTCATCTTGTCCCCAGCGATCGTACGGGTGATGATGGCACTGCGCACATTCGATCCGCACACCCAGCAACGCTTGGGACAAAGTGCTAGCCATTTGCTTCGGATCGGGGACAGCCTTGTAGAACAATGTCGCCGGCTGTTCATGCACTGGCCCCTCAGCCGTCAAAAGATCCTGGGCAAATTGATCGAGATGTTTGTTCTCGGCAAAGCTATCGCGAATCCATTGATAGTACATATAGGCGTGTTTGCGTCCCAATTGCAAACGATTCACGCGTAACAAGTCAGACCATTTTAGTCCCCAATAATCGGCGTACTCCGGACGCTTGAACAGGCGTTCTACCACTTCCGCTCGCCGATTGGGGTTGGTGTCGCTCAAGAACTGACGCGCTTCGCCGGCCGTTGGCAGAGTACCGATGATGTCGAGATAAACGCGGCGCATATACGTGGCATCATCGGCCGCAGCGGAAGGTTGCAGCTTGAGTTGCCGAAGCTTGGCATGCACGAATTGATCGATCACATTGGCATCGACCATGTCGACGCCCAAAGTCGTCGCTTCCTGACCAGGTACCAATGCGCGGAATACGTCGACCGAACCTAGGTAACTGGTCATGATCGCCACATCACCCGGGGCCGAGCCGATTGTCACTAGCCCATGCTCATCCACCCGGGCCAGACCTTCATTGTTTGATTGAAAGGTCGCCAAGTCGGTAACGTCTTTTTGGTAACCGTCTGTGAACGTAGCCACCACTTGCAGTTGCTGAGTTTGCTTCATGCCCAATTGGGCCGATTGAGGATGTAAGCGAATCGAGACGATGCGTGGATCTGATGCAGAACCGAGTGGCACGCCCGAGCCGATCCAGCGTCGCAAGGTCTCGTACTCGGGACGATCAGGCGTCAGGCGTACGCCTCCACCATGAGGCAACCCACCACTGGCTTTCTGCAGAAAGAGACTTTGCTCGGGCATTGCCGGAAAAATTCTTCGACCACGGGCTTCAGCAGTAATAGCCAAATGGTCCGCTTGCGGATCAAAACCAAACACTGACAATTTGAAACCGTTTTGCCCTTCGGCTTTGCCATGGCAACCGGATGTATTGCAACCGTATCGAGTCAAAATTGGAATAATGTCGTTCTCGAAAGTCAGAGGACGATCGGTGGCAACTGAAGTCGTCGTCGATTTCTCGACTGCTCGATCCGCCGCTGGTGCACTTTGTAACGGCATGCTGCCCAGCAAGAAAAGGCACGCCCCGAATATGTTACCAAGATGGATGAGTCGCCTGCGCAGAAACATTTGTGCGTCCAGTACAAAACTCATCATGGGATTTTGCTCCTGAGCATCGCGACTTCGCGATGGTGTCGACACATACGGAATCGGCAATGGGGAAGTAGTGGCAGGTGGGATTATCAGCGCGCCCGGACGGGGCTACCCGACGGGGCTGCACTGGTCGCGCATCATGCTGCTCGGCGGCGGGAAGGTTGTCTGCGAGCTAATGGTGGGTTAACCAGCACTAAAGCCTAGTGGATAGAAGAGTCGGCCGCAACACGCTTCCCGCATTTACGTCCAGATAGAGACTTCTCCACGGCCGACTGGGAAGTGCGGCACTCAGAATCATAAAGAATCTGCTTTCATCCCGCATCGGACGTGTCGGCGGATCTCAGGAGGTTGAGTCCCATTTGTCGCGTGTTGGATTTACCGCGTCCTGGCCGCGGGTAGTCAAATCCACCACGCCATTTTCGCAAATCATTCGACTCTCACTTGACCTGGTTCAGCCTAGAATCATCGCATCTATCTGATATATCAATGAAGATCGTGAAGGACTCCATAAATTGATGATTGCCGCCACTGAGCAACCCAACGCAGCAGCCAATCAAGGCCCGTTGCCCACTTCACCTGCCAATAGCACTACCAACAGTACTACCAACAAACCCGACCAGAAACCTCACGCCAAACCCGATACGAAACCTGCGAATGGACTTATCAAATGGTGGACGCGGAAGTCATTGGTCATTGCGCTGTTGGCTATGCTTTCTATCGCCATGCATTTGCTCTTGCGTTTCGGTTTCCAAACCACGCTGCCAGTCAGTAACATCCCTTTACTACTGACATTACTCCTTGGTGGTGTACCGCAACTATTCGACTTGTCGAGAAAGCTGCTCAAGCGTGAATTCGGTTCCGATCTGTTGGGTGGGGTCTCGATTATCACATCCGTGTTGTTGGGTGAGTACCTTGCTGGCTCGATCATCGTATTGATGCTTTCTGGAGGTGAAGCATTGGAGTCCTATGCGCTTCGCAGTGCATCATCGGTGCTGGCTGCACTGGCAAAACGTATGCCGTCGGTCGCTCATAGAAAGCATGGCGTGGAGTTGGCCGACGTCCAGCTTCAAGAGGTGGTCGTAGACGATACGCTGGTCATCTTCCCTCACGATATATGCCCCGTTGATGGTGTTGTTATCGAGGGCCGCGGCGTCATGGATGAATCCTACCTGACCGGTGAGCCATTTCAGATTACCAAAACAACAGGGTCAACGGTCATCTCTGGTGCCATCAATGGGGAAACGGCGTTGACCATCCGTACGACGCGAATCGCTACCGACTCGCGTTACGCAAAGATTATGGAAGTGATGCGCGAATCAGAATCGAAACGTCCGCAGCTTCAGCGGCTAGGTGATCAACTAGGTTCGTTTTATACGCCGCTTGCATTGGTGATCGCCGGCCTAGCCTGGGCCGTTAGTGGCGAAGCGACAAGATTTCTGTCGGTGTTGGTGATCGCTACGCCCTGTCCATTGCTGATCGGTATCCCGGTCGCGATCATTGGTTCCATTTCCTTGTGTGCCCGACGAGCAATCATTGTTAAAAGTCCGGTTGTCTTGGAGCAGATCGCGACCTGTCGCACGGCGATCTTTGATAAAACCGGAACGCTAACTTATGGCAAGCCCACCTTAACAGAACAAGTCATTGCATCAGGCTTTGACCAGCGCGAAGTACTGACGCTGGTCGCCAGTTTAGAGCGATACTCGAAACATCCCTTGGCAAGTGCGATCATGGCCGCCGCGACCGAAGCGGGAATTGAGTTGCCAGAAGCAACAGAGGTGGGTGAGCAACCTGGAAAAGGCCTGATCGGTACCGTTTCCGGTCATGGGTTGCAAGTTACCAGTCGCCATAAGCTGACGCAACAGAATATACCTGGTATTGAACAGTTGCCGCAGGTCGCTGGAGGCTTGGAATGTGTGGTGGCCATAGACGGCCGTTACGCCGCTGCATTTCGATTTCGCGATGCGCCGCGATCGGATAGTCGTTCCTTTGTAAAGCATCTTGGTCCGCGGCATCACTTTGCACGTGTGATGATAATTTCTGGTGATCGTGAAACGGAGGTACGATACTTAGCGAACCAGGTTGGCATCACCGAAATCTTCGCGGAGCAAAGCCCCGAGCAAAAGCTGGCGATCGTACGAACGGAAACGGCCGCAGCGAATACGTTGTATGTGGGTGATGGCATCAATGATGCACCTGCCATGATGGCTGCAACCGTCGGAATGGCGATTGGGCAAAACAGCGACGTTACAGCCGAGGCCGCTGGCGTGGTCATCATGGATAATTCACTGACCAAGGTCGACGAGTTTATGCACATCAGTCGCCGCATGCGCCGGATAGCACTGCAGAGTGCCGTAGGCGGCATGACGCTCAGCCTGGTTGGCATGGGCTTTGCCGCCTTCGGATATTTGACTCCAGTCGCTGGCGCTATTCTGCAGGAAGTCATCGATGTCGCCGCAGTATTGAACGCCTTGCGCGCCGCGTTCCCTCCCAAAGTAATCCATGATCTGTAAACTCTTGGCTTAGACAGCCCGCGGGTGGTTTCGAGGACGCGCATGGGAGCTCATTGATTTGCGAACTAAGTGTCCGGCATTATGCCAACATCGCAGGAGTTGCTTTTGGGAAATCTGCGCCACGCGATATCGCTTCCCATGGAGCAAACTCGGCCCGCAGTTCGTCCAGCTTCGCAATCGCGCCGTCATACGCATCGTTACCGAGCAACAGACGATGAGGCGGATTGGGAGACCCGACAGCCTTCACGATGGCTTCAGCAGCGCGGACCGGGTCGCCATCTTGGTTGCCAGATATCGCACGCAACTGGCGAAGATTTTTGTGAGCCGTGTCGGCATAATCTTCGATCGGATGTTTCGTTTCGTTGGCTGATCGTCCAGCCCAGTCGGTGCGAAAGCCGCTAGGCTCGACCAGTGTGACCTTAATTCCTAGTGGTTCCACTTCTTGCCAAAGAGCTTCCGATAATCCTTCGACTGCAAACTTGGTCGCGTTGTAGTAGCCCAGTGCTGGAAACGAACGCAAGCCTGCAATCGACGAGAGATTTACGATGTGACCATGGCCACGTTTTCGCATACCAGGCAAGACGACATGTACCATCCGACAGAGACCGAAGACATTCACTTCGAACATCTTGCGGACCTCGTCTTCGTCGCTTTCCTCAACCGCGGCGAAATAGCCAATGCCAGCGTTATTGACTAGTACATCAATGCTACCGTAATGTTCTTCCGCAGCTTTTACGGACGCTTCAGCCTGGGCACGATCCGTCACGTCTAGCTTGAGAATTAAAGCATTACCAAGTTCGGCCAGGTCTTGCACATCCTCTGGGTTGCGCGAAGTGACCACCGTTCGGTAGCCTAGCTCAAGCACGTGTGATGCGATCTGCCGCCCAAATCCTGTTGAACAGCCTGTGATGAACCATACGGGCTGCTTCGCACTCTGGCTGCTGTTGGATGCCGCTGACATTTGCGTACTTTCTCTGGTTTGGATCTGACGAATGAGCATCAGTCAACTGACTGCGCATTCGGTGGAGGGACGAACGGTTTCACCGGGTACTATCCATAGCACAAGGCATGCCATATGACATCGCTAGGGCATGTTCATTAACTATCCCGTTGAACCTGCGTTTAACTTTGCTGCCATTCGGCTCAAGTCTGATCGACTTGAAACCGAATCGGCGACGAGCCGTGCGAGTTCGTCTGTGCTTTCTCGGCGAACAACCGGGACGCCAGTGCTGCACAACTCTATTGGGTACGAAGATTGCTGTCGGTCAAATTGCTGTTAAGCAGATTGCTAATAGCTTGCAACAATAATGTGATTCAATCACGACCTGCCAGAAATCTTAAACTCGAAGTGAAGCCACTGATGAATCAAACCAACAGCCAGAATCGACGCATCGTTTTGAACTCGCGTCCGCAGGGTGCTCCGGTGCCCGAGAATTTTCGTTTAGAGACGCTTGAAGTCCCACAGGCTAAGACCGGTGAAGTCGTACTGCGCACTGTCTTTTTGTCGTTGGACCCATACATGCGTGGGCGAATGAGCGATAAGCCATCGTACGCACCGCCGGTTGCCATTGGCGAGGTCATGGTAGGCGGTGCCGTTTGTCGTGTGATCGACTCAAAACATCAGGACTATACCAAAGGTGATTGGGTGCTGGCCAATGCCGGCTGGCAAGACTATTGCGTATCCGACGGTTCCGGACTGATGCCGTTGGGCAAGCAGCTTGAGCACCCTTCTCTCGCGCGTGGTGTATTGGGGATGCCAGGATTCACAGCATACATGGGCCTGCTGGATATCGGGCAACCGCACGCCGGAGAGACCGTCGTCATGGCAGCAGCGACCGGCGCGGTTGGCTCGGTGGTTGGGCAAGTCGCTAAATTGAAAGGTTGCCGAGTGGTCGGGGTCGCGGGCGGACCGAAAAAATGCAAGATCGGTACAGAAACGTTTGGCTTCGATTTGTGTATCGACCATCATGCTAAGGATTTTTCCGACCAACTTAAGAAGGCTTGTCCCAAGGGAATCGATGTGTATTTTGAAAGCGTGGGAGGCAAAGTGTTTGATGCGGTTCTGCCGCTGCTGAACACCAAAGCCAGGGTACCGGTGTGTGGATTGATTGCACACTATAACGACACGGAACTGCCAAATGGTCCGGATCGTTTGTCCCTGCTGATGCAAATACTTTTGACCCGTCGCATCAAAGCTCAGGGGTTCATTATCTTCGACGACTATGGTTCACGCTTTGCCGAGTTCACCGCGGCGATGACTCCATGGGTCAAGGAAGGCAAGATTAAATTTCTGGAAGACGTAGTCGATGGACTGGAACAAGCCCCTGACGCCTTCATCGGCTTACTGAGCGGAAAGAACGTCGGCAAGCTGGTCGTTCGAGTTGGCCAGGATGACTGAGCTTTGTCACAGCTCTGATGCCCGAAGCTGATTGCACTGAATCGGACGCATTTACATGCTTAGCCACAAAAACCTAGAGGATTCCACCAAGAGAAATATGGTTCCCGTATCGATAGGCGGGAGGAAACAGGCGCCGAAAATTGTGCGTAGAGCAAGTTTAGCACCTGTGTTCCAAAGGAATCTTGAGCATGCAATTAGGAAGAACGGCGAATCGTCTCAGGCGAGAACGGTGTCGCGTAAGTTCGAGACGACGCGCCAGTTTTGAACGACTCGAACTTCGCTGCGTAATGGCTACGATGTTCTGGACTGGAGTAGGCGACGGGCAGAGTTGGATCGATCCACTGAATTGGAGCAGTTCGGCTGTTCCGAGCGCGCAAGATGACGTGCTCATATCGGACAGTCCTGGACGCGTGGTTCGTATCGCCAGTGGGCTGCAAAGTGTGCATAGTCTGACGTCTTACGCCACAATCGTCTTGACGAATGCGACTCTCGAGCTTTCCAGTGACTCGACCATCGATGCCAACTTCACTTTTCAGAACAGCGAGTTGACGGGTTCTGGAAACTTAATACTGAAGCAGACTACAGAGTGGTACTATGGCACGATGTCGGGTAGTGGCACAACATCGGTGTCGTTCGGGGGAACGCTCAACTTTCATGGAGGCGTTATCGCTCGCAACGTCGACAACCACGGCACGGCGCTTTGGGACGCAGGTGACCTCAACATGATGGGTGCCACCTTTCAGAACTTTGGGCAGTTCACTGTCGATACCAGCAGCACCTATCTGTTGGCGTCTGGTATCGGGCAAGGTGACACCAATGTCTTTCTAAATCGCGGAAGATTCATCAAGCGAGGCAATGGCTGGAGCGCATACAACTACGTGTCGTTTAATGTACGCATGGAGAACTATGGTTCGATAGATGTGATAACTGGCAGCCTTGGTTTAGTCGGTGGCGGGCGCAATGCGGCCGGAAACGGCATCAATGTCTTGGCTGACGGTGAATTGGTCATTGGCGATCGTTTTCTATACGACGACAACTCGAGTATCCATTCTGCCGCTGGCGTTGCGTTGATAGATGGCACGCATGTGCTGCCAAGTAGTTCAGTGCTAGTGGCCAAGGGACTGGAAGTGAATGGTTCCGTCCAGATAGGCTTTTCGATTTCGACCGAAGTAATTCACATCAAAAATTTTTCCACACTAGAGGTAACCGGTGCGGTTGTCACAAATGATCTACTGTTAGATGGAACGTTAAAAGCATCGGGCGATGTCACCATTTCACGCTTGATGGAGTGGAGGAATGGAACGATGTTGGGTAGCGGCACCACTATCATCGAATCAGGCGCGAAGCTCAACTTTGGCGGCGGCGTCATCGGTCGCAATGTCGACAACTACGGCACGGCGACTTGGAGTGCGGGTGACCTCAACATGATGGGCGCCACCTTTCAGAACTTTGGGCAGTTCACTGTCGATACCAGCAGCACTTATCTGTTGGCGTCTGGTATCGGGCAAGGTGACACCAATGTGTTTCTAAATCGCGGAAGATTCATCAAGCGAGGCAATGGCTGGAGCGCATACAACTACGTGTCGTTTAATGTATACATGGAGAACTATGGTTCGATAGATGTGATAACTGGCAGCCTTGGTTTAGTCGGTGGCGGGCGCAATGCGGCCGGAAACGGCATCAATGTTTTGGCTGACGGCGAATTGGTCATTGGCGATAAGTTTCTATACGATGCCAAATCGGTGATCAATTCTGCTGGTGGCGTGGCGTTCGAACCCGGTACCCATACATTGCCTGTAGGTGCGATCGTATCGTCGGGTGCAATTCAGGTGAATGGTCGAATGATCTTGAACGGCCCTTTGCAATCTCCAATACTCGTGATGCTTCGCGATGCGGACATCAGCGGAGCTGGAGACTTGATTGTTTCGAAATATGCCGAGTGGAATGGAGCCCGAATCTCCGGTGCAGGCGCAATTCGCGTAAATCCTTCCGCGAATCTTGTCATACAAACCGGATTGCCGTTATTTCTCAATCGAACTTTGATCAATCGTGGCGTAGTGACGATTGGCGGCCTGGGCACTCTATCGATTGATCAAGGGAGGCTCGAAAACTATGGACTTGTGAAAGTCTTGGAGTGTTCGATTCAAGGAGTTTACGACGGTGCCTCCAGGACGCTGGTCAACGCCGGCGAGATTCGCGTGACTAGTGGCGGTTCCGTGGGCGCGCGCATGCAGAATCTGCTGGTAGACAACCAAGGGGTTTTTGACTTGCAAGAGGGCTATTTCGCGTTTGTGGAGTGCTCGATTCAGGGGCCGGGTATCGTGCGTTCCAGCCCGAATGTACCTCTGGATGTTGTACTAGGAAACTTCTGGCAGAGTAGTAGCTCAAACGCGGACCAATTTACATTGGAGGGAGTTACCCAGATAATTAGCGATCGCGGAACGTTGCCGTTTACTTTAGAAGTCATGAGCGCCGACCGTGGTGCCACACCCGAGAGCCTCAATGGCAATTTTCTGCTTGGAACGCTGACGATATCTGCTGGTAGCTCAGTTCAACTGAGCGATGTGCATGACAATGCTTTGGGTAATGGGCACGAGGCGCTCTACTTGGACACGCTGGTTGTAAACGAAAATGCAACACTCGACCTTCAATCGCTGCACGTTTATGCACGGGTTGTCGACATCAGGGGCAGCGTAGTTGGAGGAAGCGTACAACAGTTGCCTGACGGAGGACTCATACCTGTCAACAAGCACGCGTCCGGCCGCATTACGGTGGATGGACAACAGGATGAATGGAGCTTTCATGGTCGGGCGGGTAGCGCCGTTACCCTTAGCGTGGATCCAGGTGGTCCAGCGTCTTTTCCCCCAGCCCAACCAGCCATTCTGTGGATTGAGGCTGAGATTCGCGATCCGTTCAACAATGTTATCGCAAGCGGAGTGAGCAGTTCTGCAAGCGATATGGTTCGCATGTTGGCCATACAACTGCCTATGGATGGAATTTACAAGATTGTTGTTCGAGCGCCTGGCACTCAACCTGAGTTGGTTGGCAATTATCACTTGTCGCTTTACGATGCCAGTGCGGATACATATGTGCTGCCGC
This sequence comes from Pirellulaceae bacterium, assembly GCA_020846515.1. Taxonomy (GTDB): domain Bacteria; phylum Planctomycetota; class Planctomycetia; order Pirellulales; family Pirellulaceae; genus Aureliella. The sequence goes on along the minus strand of JADLDX010000938.1, from coordinate 3,385 downwards.
TGAACCAACGCGTTATCGGGACCATCGAATCGCCTCTTAATGTCGATCGCTGGAGTTTTACAGCCAACGCAGGGCAACAGGTGCAATTCGATCTGATTGAATCGACCAACTCGGCGTTCGTCTTCCAATTGCGCGGCCCCAACGATTGGGTTGGTTTTACGGAACTTGGCGGCGATTCACCGTTAATCACATTGCCATTTGCAGGCACCTACCATTTGGAGGTCGCCACGCTCCGGGACGCAATCGGTTCCTATTCCATGATGCTCAAGCAAACGGCAGAAGCAACGTTGAGTGTCGGAGTACCCTTCTCGGGTAAGCTTGCCGGATCACAGTCGTCTAGCTTGTTTCAAGTGCAAGTCGCTGGCGGAGAACGCTTGTTTATTCATTTGGATGACAGTGTTGATACAGACCGCAATCAGATTTACGTGCGCTATGCAGTTCCGCCAACGCGAGAAGATTATCAATTTCGATCGTCCGGGGACGCAGCCGATGCCAGCGTATTGGTGCCCGCTGCCGCTGAAGGCACGTGGTATATCTTGTTAGTTAGTGCTGCTTCATCCAGCGGCACCGCGTTTACTTTGCAAGCAGATGCTTCAGCTATATTCCTCACTGCGGTCAGTCCAACCAAGGTGGTACGCTTGGCTGAAACGGTGTTGACGTTAGAAGGCGCCGGCTTCAATCAAGACACAAAGGTGGCAGTGGTTTCCCAGTCGGGTGCGGAAATCGTGGCAACTTCGGTGACTATCGATACGCTAACACAGGCCACTGGTCGTTTCGCGGCAGGGTTATTACCAGTCGGTCTTTATACGCTGCGCGTTTCACAAACTGGCGGACAGAGCTCAGAATTGGCAGGGGCACTGACAGTGTCTGACGGCTCGGTTGGTGGGCGATTTTTCGCACAGCTGCGTCCGCCAGCTACCGCCCGGTTCGGCTTCATATCTTCCATGTCGATTGCTTACCGAAATGACGGCGACACATCGATCGCGGCGCCCCTTCTAACGATTGGCAGTGACCAACATGCATTGTTTAGTGCGAACGGTGACAACCTTGTGCAAGCCGCTTGGAGTGGGTCGGCAATAGCCGATGGGTACTCGGAAACGCTTCAAATTTTGGCTCAAGGACGAACACCAGGTATCTTGGGACCAGGCGAACAAGTGGAACTGCCTATCTGGGTCAAGCCGACCGTTTGGGGCGAGCTGCATCTATCGCTCGACACATTAAGTGCCGACGACGCGCGTCCGCTAAACTGGACCACCCGCATGGATCAGTTCCTCGTTGAGAATTATGTCAATCCAGCCTTCGGTTCCATATGCTCGGGAGCCGGATGTAGTCCAGACCCTATTCAATTGGTAGAAACCTGGTCGTTTACTGGCACGCTCGCCGAACTGCATGCTCACGAAAAGTGGCAAGGGGATCGGCAAGCGTATAGTTGGTCTTCGATCAAGACGACTTCGCATTTTGCCGATCCGCTCCAGGATCGGCTGCGGCCGCCTCAAATGGACGACGAACTCTGGCATGCGTTGCTGCCCAATCTTCGCCAGATGGTCGGTGATACATGGGGCGACTATGTTCGATCGCTGTCCGCGCAAGCGGAGTATCTAGGCCGATTGGGCGTTCAGGTGAATTCCGTCACCCAATTGTGGCCGTTCCTGGTCCAACAGGCCGTTGGTCTAACACCTATTGCGTCGCTCTCCTCGGTTATTGACGGGCGCATTCAACTGCCCGGAAATGACTTGATTCTCGAGCGATCTTTCGCGCCAACGCTCGTCGGCCGCAATCGGATGGGCTTGTTTGGGTGGGGGTGGAAACTGAACGGTATCTGGGAAAACACGTTAGCCGTCGAGAATGACACGGGCATATTGGTGGTTACGGATTCCAACGGTACACAGCGTCGATTTCAACCCGACGTGCGTGGTGGCATTTTTGCGGAACCCGGAGATTACGCTGTTCTTAAACAAGATGACGCTGGATACTTGCTGCGCGAGAAATCCGGCGAGCTAACGCACTATCGAACGGATGGCCGTTTCGATTACGTGGAAGATACTCATGGAGAACGTGTGCAGGCAGTTTATGCCAATGGCAGGTTAGTTGGTTTGCAACATCCCATGGGCGCGTTTACTTTTGAATACAACTCTGTCGGCCGCTTGGCATCGATCAGCGACTCCCTGGGGAGAAAAACACTCTATGGCTATGACGCTGCCGGCGAGCATTTAATTCAAGTCACCGATCGTGCTGGTCAGGTTACCACCTACACTTATGATCTGGGTTCGAACCCTGTCACACGCCATGCATTGCTGACGATAGTTGCCCCGGCAGCTGTCGAGCGGGCTTTTCAATATGATGCCCTAGGACGGTTAGCGAGTGCGTCCCATTGTGTCTGTGCCGACTCAGGCGGCGAATCTGCAGGCGAGCGAATTGCTTACAGCTATTCTATTGGAAAGATCACTAGCACCGATGCGTTGGGCCATCATACGCAGCTTTTTCTAGATCAACATGGCCGCTTGATCAAAAGCGTCGACGCCCTGAGCCGGAGTTATTACTACGTCTACGACGGCAATAACAATCTGGTTAGGAGCTATGATGCCAATGGGCAAATCTATGACTATCAGTACGACAGCCGCGGAAATCTGATTAGATCTTTCGATCCGATGGGAGTCACCAAATACTTTGAGTATGACAGTCCGTTCGGAGACATTACGAAAGTTATCGATGGACGCGGCAACAGCATGGCCTTTGAATACGACCGCCAAGGCAACTTAGTGGCCAACGTCTTTGCCGATGGTTCGAAGGAACAATTCACGTACGATAGTTCAGGTGACTTGATTACCAAAACCAATCGTCGACGAGAGACAATCTACCAATCATACGATCTACAGGGACGCATTGTCGATCGAGAGTTTTCCGATGGCACCCACCAGACTTATAGCTACGATGCGATCGGACGCCTGACCCTAGCGAATGATGCCAGTGGCCAGACGCAATTGGACTACGATACTTCCGACCGATTAACCCGCATTGATTATCCGGACGGTCGTTGGGTGGGCTACCGCTATGACAATGCCAATCGTCGTACGCAGTTGACGGGGTCAGACGGCTACGAACTCCACTACAGCTACGATGCATTGGGGCGTTTAGCGGATGTCACGGATAAACATGGAGCCATGGTTCAGCGACATACTTATGACGCTGTCGGACGCTTGATCCGGACCAGCCGTGGCAATGGTACTTATGAAACTCGTCAGTATGATGCGGCAGGGCAGGTATCGCAGTTGACGAATTTTGCGTCGGATGGCCATATCAATTCGCAGTTCAACATTACCTACGACGCCCTCGGATGGCGGCGGACTATGAGTACGCTGCAAGGTGATTGGAAGTACGACTACGA
>JADLDX010000937.1 GCA_020846515.1 Pirellulaceae bacterium | reverse complement strand
AGCCGTCAGCAGCTGTCGCGGTTCCAGCGTTTCGACTGACATCTTGCGGATGAGTTTGCGAAGAACTCGACGCTTCGATTTCGATTTCGATTTTGGTGTCGAGGAAGATGGCGAGGACGCAGCGTGGCGATGGCTCATGTTGTCAACTCTGGCAAGGGACTAAAGGGCGCACAGATTTAGACCAGACGGCGACCCAGTGCGATGAGTACGCGGCTCACGTCAACTTCTTGCACAAAACGAAAAAATTTTCTTAAGTGCTCGGCAGAGATAATCAGCCGGAACAACGGCAGCCGCGACAGTTCCAACTGCTGGGTGAGGTTCCGCCATGGAGGGGCTATAAGGCTAAGCTCAAACGATCTCGGGTGGGAATGCGCAAGGCATTGCGGAGGAAGGCAACGCTGTGAAGCATGTTTGCTCGCGAACTCCGGCATTTGTAGCGGTTGGACGCAAGCCCTCCGGTTCCTATGACTACCGGGATATACCGGACGGCTTGCGCCGTTCCGCTTTTAAAATGCTTCACATACCGGACGGCTTGCGCCGTTCCGCTTTTAAAATGCTTCACAGCGTTAGGAGGAAGGGGAGGCGTAGTCTATCGCAAGACCGCAAAAGAAGCTGTAGCCCCCACAGCTCGCAGCAGAATCTGCCCGCAGACGGGCAACCCATCGTCCGGCTGTATAGCGAAGGACCAGCGTTAGGGTAATCGAGAGGTTGATAGGCAGGTTAACAGGGAGGCCGCAACAGCGCTGCGCTTCTTTCGGCCTCCGCTTCGAACATCAGTAAGACATTAGAATTTCACTTGGTATCCGCTGATCATCATGCCGGCGTCAACGGTCAGCGTTTGGCCAGTGACTAGCCGACTACCCGTGATCAGGCTGAGAATACCATCGGCGATATCAACCGGTTGGCATACGCAGCCTAACGGCAAACTCTTTTCGTAGGCTTGTTTGATGGCGTTATACTTCTCGCCTAAACCGTTCTGCGTCCAGCGGCCATCGATAAAGCCTGGTGCGATGCCATTGACGCGAATGTGAGGTGCTAGAGTTCGCGCCAAGGAGACGGTCAAGTTGTCGAGCGCCGCTTTCGTGCAACAGTAAGGGATTGAACTCCCCTGCCCCAGCTGCGCTGCCACACTCGATACGTTGACAATCATGCCTCCACCAACGGCTAACATTTCGTCGCGTACTGCCCGCGCACAATGAAAAGCTCCGACCACATTGACTTGGTAGAGCCGGATCCAATGCTCATCACTTACCGCTTCCAAGTCGGCAAACGGGATGAAATCGGTGGTGCCCGCACAGTTGACCAATACATCGACGCGGCCAAACTCTTTTTTGGCCAGCGCCACCATGGATCGACACGCAGCGTCGTCGGCCACGTCGGCTTGCACTGACAAGGCGCGCACACCCAGCGCCTCAATCGCCTGCGCCGTCTCATCGGCTTCGGTCTGCGAACGAGAATAATTCACCACGACATTGTGCCCCAGACGAGCTAAGGCCAATGAAGTCTCGCGTCCTACTCCGGTTCCACCACCGGTCACAATGCTTACCTTGTTTGGCAACTTGTCGCTCCACATGCTGAGTAATTAAAAAATTGGTGAACCGTTGTCGTCAACTGTTCGTCGCGCACACTACAAACTTCGAGCAATTGAGGACAATTGCTCTACCATGGAACGCATCATTCTTTGACCGGTCCTGACATGGGCGGTGTTTCAAAGAATTGGCCGTCGTTGATCAGACGCGGATCGCCTGTGCGTGTTAGTTCCGCCATCAGGCGTTGCTCGTACTCCTGCTTGATCTTGGCATAGGCTGGATCGTCGGCCACATTTTTCGTCTCGTGAGGATCGAGCTGAAGATCATACAGTTCGTACTTTGGACGTTTGCCATAGACCCAATCGAAATGGCTCTTCCACTCAGCCGAATTGCGCTGACCCACCAGCCAGGCTTTCGTTGGACTGGCGTCTTCATCGGGTAGTGTGGCGCGTGTTGTGGTGGTGATCGTTTGGGCAGTTGGTGGTGTAGCGCTGTCCAGACCATAGGGATCGCCCAATGGCCAGCGATCGGGGCGGAAGTTGACGATCAGGACATGCCGAGATGATCGCAGCGCGCGCTGCGGGTAGGGTGTGAAATCGGCGCGAGCGCTTTCAACATGCCGCTCGCGACCTGTTACCACCCAGGCACGCGCCGGATCCACCTGCCCGGATTGACCCGACTTGAGTACCGGCCATAAACTGCGGCCGGTCATCACTTCCGGAATAGCTACTCCGCCTGCTTCCAAGAATGTAGGCGCCAGGTCCATCAGGTTCACAAAGTCATCGACCACACGGCCACCTTTCACACCCGGGCCGCTGATGGCCAGCGACACACCCGTGCCAAAACCATACAAGTTGCACTTGCCGTGTGGAAAGCCGGGAGCGCCATGATCGCCGCTGATGACGATCAGCGTGTTGTCGCGCTGACCACTCTTATTTAACTCATCCAACAGAACTCCAATGCAGGCATCCCAGGCTGCGATCTCGCCAAAGTAATCAGCCAGGTCTTCGCGCACTTCGGGCACATCCGGCAAGTAAGGTGGCAGTTTGCCTTTCAATTGATCCGGATCAATGTTCCATAGTTTCTGACCGCTGCCCTTAATCCACATGCGATGCACGTTGGTCGGTCCGTACCAATAGCAGAAGGGCGTGTCAGCCGATTGGGCCTTCAGAAAGTCTTTAAAATTTCCGCGAACTTCTGCATACAGTTCTTCTTTGGCGGCGGCTAACTCTTTGCCGCTGGCCACCATCTTGGTCACGTTCTCCGAGAAGTTGTTGACGCGTCCCCCGGCTTTTTGAAATGCATACTTTTGACCACCATAAGGTGCATCTGCCGGGCTGCCTGGGCTCCAAACTTTGTAACTCTTGCCGATGTGATATCCAGCATCGCGGAGCAACAAGGGATAAGCCGGAATCGAACTATCCCAGACGGCACCACGCAAGATAGCTCCGCGTCCCGTCCGCCAGAAGTATTGGCCAGATAACAGCGAACTGCGACATGGCGTGCAACTCGGGGCATTAACATGCGCATTGCGAAACAATACGCCGCTCTTGGCGACGTTGTCGAAATTGGGCGTGCGCACGACCGAGTTGATACCCGCCACCGCATCTGCTTGAGCATAGATGCTGGCGTACCGTCCCCAGTCATCTGCGAACAGAAACAAGATGTTGGGCTTCTTGGTCTTGCGTGTTGCGTCGTCTGATTGTGCCTGTGCCTGTGCTTGTGCCTGTGCTTGTGCTTGTGACTGTGCTTGTGACTGTGCTTGTGACTGTGCTTGTGTTTGGACGGCAAACAGGCACACGACCAGCAGAGCGACCTGGCAAGTGTAGCGGTTCATTGGGGTTTCCTCGCAGTGGGCAAGCGTGGGCAAGCATAGTACCCAGTCCGAAGGGTTAGCTCGGACTTGGGTCCATTCGGACATGTTAATGTTTACAGTACGAAGTGCTTGGACATCCGATTAAGATGTTGGGTGTTGGGCGCCGTGGAAATGGATGCTACTTTATCTGATAGTCATTGAACAGTTGAGGTGCTGCCGATTCGCAGCCGACTGGCTGTTGAAGGCTCAGGCCCTGCGGTTGAATGCTGTGCCACCGATCAGTTGTTCGGGTGGCCAGCGTGAACCAACGTCACCCCCACACTCCTTCCATATCGAGACTTACTATGCTCATGCTGCGCACGCTCATGGGGCTCTGCTTATCCATCCTGCCGCTGGCGGCCATGGCCCAAGCACCCACGAAGACGGCGGGCAAGCCCGCGCGTCCCAACATTTTATTCGCCATCGCTGATGACTGGGGGTTGCATGCAGGTGCTTATGGGACGACCTGGGTGAAGACGCCCACGTTTGATCGCATTGCACGCGAAGGCGTCTTGTTCAATCAAGCCTACACGCCGATGGCCAAGTGCGCGCCTTCGCGCGCGATCGTGCTGACCGGCCGCCACCTCTGGCAAAACGAAGAGGCGGGCAACCACATGGCTCATTTCCCATCCAAATTCAAGAGTTGGCCGGAAGTGTTAACAGAACAAGGTTGGCACATGGGCATCACGGGCAAAGGTTGGGGGCCTGGGATTGCCGTCGACTCGCAGGGCAAGCCACGACAGATCACTGGTCGACCGTTTAATGATCGGAAAGCTGCGCCGCCCACCAAGGCCATGGCCAACAATGATTACGCTGGCAACTTTGTCGATTTTCTCGACGCAGCGCCGGCGGGCGAGCCATGGTGTTTTTGGTACGGTTCGCAAGAGCCGCACCGCGCCTACGAATTTAAATCGGGTGTCAACCATGGCGGTAAACAGCTAAGCGATATCGACCGCGTGCCCAACTACTGGCCTGATAACGAGACCGTGCGACACGATATGTTGGACTACGCCTACGAAGTCGAACAGATGGATAGTCACTTGGCACGCATGGTGGCTGAGTTGGAACGCAGACAACAATTGGACAACACGATCATCATCGTGACCAGCGACCATGGCATGCCGTTCCCCCGCGTAAAAGGTTATGCGTACCACGACAGCAATCATATTCCTTTCGCGATCCGTTGGCCTAAGGGAATGAAGGTGACAGGTCGCGTGGTCGATGATTTTCTTGACTTCACCGATATCGCGCCGACCATCCTCGACCTGGCTCAGATCCAGTGGGCCGACAGTGGCATGCAGCCCTGCACGGGCCAGAGTCTGCGCGAGATCATCAGTAGTGATAAAAGTGGCCAGGTGATAGCGGCTCGCGACCATGTGTTGATTGGCAAAGAACGCACCGATGTCGGTCGTCCGCACGATCAAGGTTACCCGATTCGCGGCATCGTGACCGCGACACATTTGTTTCTCAAGAATTACGAACCGACGCGCTGGCCGGCCGGCAATCCCGAGACAGGCTACCTGGACACCGACGGCAGCCCCACGAAGAGTCTGATTATCGATCGCGGTCGACAAGATCGAGACGACAACTGGCGATTGAACTTAGGTATGCGACCGGGCAAAGAGTTATACGACCTGACGACGGATCGGGACTGTGCGTTCAACCTGGCCGATTCCATGTCGCAAGCGACACGTGTGACGCAACTGGAACAGCGTATGGAACAAAAGCTGCGAGAACAGAATGATCCACGCATGCTGGGCCAGGGTAAGTTGTTTGATGAATACATACCCACCAACGGAGCCGGGTTCTACGAAAAGTATATGCGTGGTGAGAAGGTCAACGCCGGCTGGGTCAGCCCAACAGACTTCGAAAAATAAAAGGGGTCAGGTCTATTTAACCCTTCCTGCCCGGGAACTAACCCTCTCGCTGCGTAGCAGCGGGAGGGTCGCCTGGCGTCAGCTCCGGCGGGGAGGGCGCTCGCCTTGCTAACCAAGGCGTGGAGTATTTCGCTGCGAGCTTGTCTGTGCGGCGCGGGCACCCTCCCCGAAAAAACAGGCTTATGCGCCTGTTTTTTCGACCCTCCCGGGCGCTGAGCTGGGAGGGTTAGTTCTGAACTAACCCTCT
>JADLDX010000936.1 GCA_020846515.1 Pirellulaceae bacterium | reverse complement strand
GGAGGGTTAGTTCCCAGCTACGCAGCAGCAGAACTAACCCTCCCAAGCGCAGCTTAGGGAGGATCGAAAAACAGGCGTTTAGCCTGCTTTTTCGGGGAGGGTGCGTGCGCCGCAGAGACGAGCTCGCAGCGAAGTGCTTCAGGCTTTGGTTAGTCGAGGCACGCCCCCTCCCCGCCTGAGCTGACGCCAGGCGACCCTCCCGCTGCTACGCAGCAGGAGGGTTAGTTCCCAGCTACGCAGCTGGAGGGTTAGTTCACGCGCTATGCAACATGGTACAATAAAAAGTGCCTGCTACCGAAATCGGAAGTTCGTCGGATCGAACCCCCTTGTTATGCGTGAGTACCGTCTCGTGACTGTTGCCTGCCTGTGCCGTAAGCGTCCTTCGATCGCCCGCCAAATCGCCTGCCAGATTGTGGTTGGCCTAAGCCTGACCACTGGTTTGTCGCAGTTTGTTTTGTCCCAAGAACCCGCTGACAAGAAGCCCAGCGTAGTACCTGCGGCAACCAGCTCCCAGCAAATTCAAACTTTTGTCGAGCAACTGGGGTCGAACCAGTTTCGCCAACGTGAAGAAGCTTCGGCTGCGTTGCTAAAGATTGGTGAGCCCGCCCTGATGGCGCTGTCAGCAGTCGAACGGGGACGGGATGCGGAGGTGCGTGTTCGGGCGCGCGCCATTCGTGAGCGTATCGAACGGGAAAAGTTTGAAGGGATCGCACAGAGTTTTCGCCGCGATCCAGATCCAACGGCCAGCTATGGTTTGCCGGGTTGGAAATCATTTTCGCAAGCTGCTGGAACCTCGCGGCCGGCCAAACGATTGTTTTTAAAGATGTTGCAGCGTCGCCGTTTGGTGGCCCTGTGTCTGGAATCGTTGGAGGGTGGATCAGTGCCCGAGGGTGTGTTCGATGGCTTGCCCGAAGATGCCCAAGCACGACTGTGGACTGTGGTGGGTAAGACTTGCATGGATGTCCGGCACAATCTGCTGACGGCAGGCGAATCGGCTGAACCGGGAGATTTGATTACCTTGCTGGTCGCTTCGCAGGTTCTGGAACAACCGCCTCAGGATGTGCACGAGGCCATTCGACTCCAGTGCAACATGGGCGCGCTGGACAAACTGATGAATCTACCGGGGGCGACCCCCGCTTCGCGCAAAATGTTGGGCAGCTGGTTCCGCCGTGCCCCGATCACTTATAGTCTGGAGGTCTTCTCGCTGGGACGCATGTATCAAGTGCCTGAAGCCGGTGACATGGCGCGACGTGTGCTCGAGTCGCCGGCCGATTACGAAATGAAAGCCTCTGACCTGATTGCCCTGTCCAACTTCGGTAACGCCAGCGACCTGCCGTTGATCGACAAGTTTGTCGAAAACCGCCAAGTGCTCGAGGATTTCTATCCCCAAATGAATTTAGGTGATGTTCAAGTAGACGCGACTGCACCACCTAACGCTACGCCGCGCGTTCAGCGAAACACACCAGTCACCTATCAGCGTACGCTCGGCGACGTGGCATTGGCGGCCGGTTTGAAAATATCAGAGGTTGAGCTCAAGCCGCTCTTCCCGGGGATTCGCATCGAAGAAATTTATGGCATGCGCGAGACGACCATCGGTTTCCCAGTGGATCAGCCGGAACTGCGCGAAAAGGCGATCAAAGTTTACCGAGATATTCGCGCCAAGAATAATCCGCCCGCTTCTTAAAAAGTGTCTCTATCCGCTTAGGCCGACTTATGTCATGGAATGCCTATTTTCAGACCAGCCTTGAAACTGCGGCGGCAGAAGGGCTGCTGCGTCGTAGAAACGCACATGTTGATTGCCAGGCCACTGAGATTCGAGCCAGTCATGGTCGGGTGCTGATCAACTTCGGTACCAACGATTACCTGGGGCTGCGACACGAGTCCAAGTTGTTAGACGCTGCCGCGCGCAGTCTGGCAGTGAGCGGCGTTGGTGCTGGTGCCAGCCCACTGGTGAGCGGATACAACCTGGCCTTGGCTGAGTTAGAGCAGAGCCTGGCGCGATGGCAAGATGTCCAAGCGGCCCTCGTGTTTTCAAGCGGTTTTGGGATGAACGTAGGCGTGATCAGCGCTCTAGCTGGTCCCAACGATTTAGTGCTGAGCGACCGTTTGAATCATGCCAGCCTGATCGATGGCTGTCGACTAAGCGGCGCACACAAACGCGTCTATGCCCACAATGATGCCGACGCTGTTCGACAACTGCTCAAACTCGAACGCACTAAATATCAACGCGCTTTAGTGATAACAGAGTCGATATTCAGCATGGACGGTGACGCTGCACCGCTAATGGAACTGACAGAGGTTTGCCAGCACTATGATGCTGGGTTAGTGGTCGACGAAGCACATGCCACAGGTGTTTACGGTGCTACCGGCGCAGGGTTGGGACAACAACTTGGCCTTTCGAATCAATGGTTGGTTAAACTGGGAACGCTCAGCAAAAGTCTGGGCACTTGCGGTGGCTATGTGGCTGGCTCCCAACTGTTGATCGATTTCCTGGTCAACCGCTGTCGCAGCTATATCTTCAGCACGGCTATCGCCCCACCGGTCGTGGCTGCGACTCAGGCCGCCGTGGATTGGATGCCGCAGCTAAGCCAGCGCCGCGAGCGACTGCGGGCCATGGTGACGCGCGTGCGCGCGGAATTGCTCAGTCTCGGTTGGCAGATACCTGCCGGTGATTCACCGATCATTCCTGTGGTGGTTGGTAAAGCAGAGCAGGTGACGGAACTAAGCCACCGCTTGCTGGCTAGTGGTTGTTACGTACCGGCTATTCGACCACCGACCGTACCCGTCGGTGCGGCGCGCTTGCGCATCAGTCTTTCTGCCGCGCACACCGACCAACAAATAGATCGACTCTTGTCGGGAATGAAGATGGAAGCCAAAAGGTAGGCATGCGCAGTTGGGCACGCGGTTTATCGAGGGCCGCGTCGTCGTCGACTATCGCTCGGATCGCTACCGACACCCAACTGGCCTTGAACTTTTTCTGGCGGGGAGAATTCGAGTTCAGCTTGACGCGATTGCGGTAAGCGTTTGAATTGCTCGATGGCCTCAGCGCGGTCGATGCGGCGACGCATCATCGATGGACTAGGGCTGATAAAGTGCATGATCAAAGCCATCTGCTGAAGTTCTGGGCTTTGCAGACGGCCGACGATCTCTTGGGCTTCGGGGGTCAGACTGTCCATCAGCGAGTCGAGATCTTCTTCGGCGATGACTGATTCACGCAGAGCCAATCGCCATTGGAGATCTGATTCGACCGAATCCAAGGGTGAACCGCGATAGATATTCTTCATCTGCGTCTTCCACTGCTCGACAGCCAACCGGTCCGGCGATTCCGCCGTTAGCTCATTGGCATAGACTTCGACCAGTTTGCGATTGACGCGATGTTTGAGTTCGTCCAAGCGTTTCGTCTGATCTTTTTCACCGCGATGACTATTGCGGTCGTTAATACTCATGTCGCTCAAAAAATAGGCATAACTGCGGGCAATTTGCAGGTTACCTTCGGGATCAGAACTGGCGTAGAGTCGATTGGCCAGCTCAACTATTTGCGCATGCTGGGCCGCCAATTCGGGCCGCTTGAACTGTTTGAACTTGTCCAAATTGGCGGACAAGCGATCGCGATCGGTGGGACTCAGTTCCGCAATCCAAGCACGCCGCTCACTAATGGTCGGTGGCACCACGCCGATACTCAGTTCGGAATTGGAGGTTCGTCTGGCGACGCGCGTGAGATCCTTTACTTCGCGCAGCTTTTCGAACCATTCGTAGCTGCCGACCGCCTCCAGCGCATCCCAGTCGGCCAATACATGGAGCATTTCGATGGCTTGACGTTCCTGCCACCGTTGCCAGCCTCGCGTAGCGATGTAGCCGATGGCGAACAACATAGGCAAGACCAGCAGGGGAGCCAACCAGCGTCGTCGCTGCACACGTTTGGTAGCCGGCGTGGCATCCAAGACAGCGGCGCTCATGGCCACCATCTCGATAGTCGACTGGGCAAAGTTAGGGTTGGGGAGTGAAACCGGCAGCTCTTCCAGGAGATCCCAGGCAGAACGCAGTTGGTCCAGTCGCAGACGCAACTTGGAGTCACTAGCCAGTTTGCCTTCTAACTCAGAGACGGACTGGCCATCCAGTTCGCCGTCCAAATACGCCACCAGCAGTTCGTCCTCAACGACAGCCACAGCGTCATGCACCGGCATGGCTTGCGTTGATTGGGAGGGGTGGTTGGAGGGCAAAGGCAATGTCATGGCAGGTTAGGCAGGTAGGAAAGCTCGTGGCAGGGAGTGT
>JADLDX010000935.1 GCA_020846515.1 Pirellulaceae bacterium | reverse complement strand
GGGTTAGATGGTCGCCTTGGGGCTCTGAGAAAGGCGACTGATGTCTGAGCAGGGACAGACGAGTCGCGGAGCGACTCGTCTACGACTAACCAATTTCATCGCGTGCAGCTTCTGGCACCAAATTCACTAACGTGTCCAGTTGATAAGGCCGGAAGCGAACTTCAGTACTGGTTGCGTCATCGCGCAGCAGCATGACGTGTGCCCCCAGATGCGACGCGGCGATCGAATCGACGAGATGAGTTGAGTCATTGGCACTCATCTGCATCAACATCCGAATCTCTAGTTCGCGCTGAGCCGAGCGTCCCAGCCAGCGGCTGACTGTATTGGCATTCTCGGCGTGAATGAGAACATGAATATGATGGCTCGGTCCATCGCGCAGCAATTCTTCCAATTGCTTGTCGGGCGTGACTTTCGTCTCACCAAACGATCCCATACCGTATTCATCTTCCGGCCTGAACGTACGCAGTCGACCGATGTTGACAATGTTCAGCAGAATCGGCGTCCACTGAGCGTAGCTGTCGGGCGATTCCAAACGCGACTTGAGCGTGGCGTGAATTTCACCCAGTAGACCATCAGCACCGCGTACGTCGGCTACTTGCACCATCGCTGGTAAATGCTCACGCATGCGTTCGGCCAACGATAAACAGTGCGCATCGGTGGGCTTGGCTGCCTGGATCAATGCGATTTGGGGCTGAACGCGCCGGGCATGATGCGCGACAAACGAGCCGGCGATTGTCATGATCACCGCCGCGGTTTGATCATCGTTGCTGCCCACCAGCAGCATATTGCGTCCGGCCTGGTCGGTCAGCGGCAGTGTTACCGCTGGACTAATGGCGACGCTTTCGCCGACCACACACCAGCAAGCAGCTGGATTAACCTGGGCACGTGCGGCTTCGACCGCGCGGGCCGCCGCTGGCCTGCTCCAACTGGCTGCGCGATTACCATCAAACACAACCGATCGTCCCAGCAAATTAGAGCTTGGGTCACTATTGCGATAGCCATGACTGGGCAGAGCGGCGATCCACTCCAGCATCTCGCTCTTGTTCAGCCATCCGATCTGCATGGCTTGATTGCCTTCCACGCGTCCACCTTGATCGTTGTACACCGCTTGCCCTGGATGATGCAGTCGTGAGGCAGCCGGGTTATCATCGGCGAAGATCAACTGCGCATCGGCTGCGTCGCACTGCAGCGCGATGCGCACGGCCATTTGCCCCATCGTCGTGCGCGGCAGCGAGTAAGCGCCGGCCAATGTTTGGCTGCTCAGCACCGCATGCACGCCGAATGACCGTCCCTGACGAACGATGCGATCGAGGATTAAACTGACCTGACTGGTCAACTTGTCGTCTTCGACGAACAACTCTTGGAACTCGTCGATCACGATCATCATGCGTGGCATCTGCTGCTGAGGATTGATCAGATTCCAGCTCTGTAGATCCTGGACACCGGCATCGCGAAACATGTGACCGCGTGTCTGCATGCATTGATCGACATACTCCAAGGCACTCAGACCAAATTCGCGTTGGCTTTCGATGCCGATGATATCCGCATGTGGCAATTCGCTTTGGCTGTAGGCCTGAAATTCAACGCCTTTCTTGAAGTCCAACAGGACCAACCGCAGTCGCTCGGGTGAATACTTCACCGCAGCGCTGGTAATGATCGCATGCAGCAACGTCGACTTGCCGGAGCCGGTCTTGCCGGCCACGATCGCGTGTTGGGCAGTGCCCACACCCAGCTTCAGCGATTGCACTCTTCCGACACCGCTTTGACCGATAGGGATCTCCAGCGAGTTAGAGCTGTCGGCTTGCCACCATTGGTCGCGAGGTGGTGCGATACCGGAGAGCGGCACTTCAACGCGACTGGCCAGTCGCGCGCGTCGGCCAACTTGATGGATCAACTGCTGCGAGGTAGCTTCGGCCGGTGGCGTGATCGGCTCAATCGTCAGGCCGCTGAGCTCTGCCTGATCGGTTGTAAGCTTTGCGGGCGAACCTACCAAACGCACATGCAGCCCGCGTCTCATCAACAAATCACGGCGTTCGGGCGACTCCCAAGGTTGAGCTGGGTCGAGCACGAAGATT
Organism: Pirellulaceae bacterium; assembly: GCA_020846515.1. Taxonomy (GTDB): domain Bacteria; phylum Planctomycetota; class Planctomycetia; order Pirellulales; family Pirellulaceae; genus Aureliella. The sequence continues at coordinate 2,417 of JADLDX010000935.1, read as the reverse complement.
GGAATTATGCCACAGCGCGCCCCTGTGTCCAGCAAGCTCAAGAGTGACTTCCATGACTGGTCGTCCAGCGCCAGCGGAAACGATGTCCACACCAGCAACCGATAAGGCTCTGACAAGGGGCCGGCGTCTCGATTGTATTGCTCGATCGTGGCGTACTGGTTGCGCAGGGATTGTTGAATAAAGTCTTCAGCCTTGAGCGCAAGGTTGGTAACATGTTTGGCAATATGATTGGCTTGAGTCCAAACGCGATGGGTTACCAACTCTGGATCATAGTCACCTAAATGCATCAACCAGCCGTAGTCGCGGCCTCATCCTTGAGGATCGACGACGGCGAGTTGTGTTTTGCCAGGTGGCAACGTCGTCAGAGCGCGGAGTACGATGGCTTGAATGAACCCGGCGGTAAGCGGCGAGGCGGGATCAGCGGTGATGGTCAAATAACTGTCTCGAAACGGTTCGAAGTTGACCGGTGCGGTAATCGTACCACCAGCATCAATGCGGACCGATTCCGGTAAGAGCGATTCGATGTGTGCCTGGCCTAAAGGCAAGACAGGGTGTGAAAGCAGCTGCGTCCACGGCTGGTCATCGGCCATCTGTTCCCAGCGTGGAAAGTGATGTTGGCACCATCGACGACTACGCGCCACCCAGGTGGCAGCGCGTTGCGAGGCAGCGCGCACGCGTGCCTCGCTTTGCATTTCCGTGCGTTCGATATCCCGTTCAAACTGCTCGACCTGGGCATCCAGTTGGGCCAGACGCTGCGACTGCGCCGCTGAAAAGGATGTCTCTATATCTAACTGGCTGGTCTGGCCTGCCTGGTCGATCGTGCGCAGGGATTGTGTCAGTTGCTCTTTAACCGCCACACGTTCTGCGGCCGCATAGGTCCGCAGTCGTGTCATCTCTTGCTTGACGTGCGCGTTGAGTTCTTTGGCTGCGTTATCGCGCCACAGGACTGCTTCCTGCATGCGAGTATCGCGTTTGTTGGCCAGCCTTCGCAGTTCGGTATCGTTTTCGCTTAACGCCAAATGCATGGCGGCTTTTTGAAGCGCATGGCCCTCCGACAATGCACCCTCGAGTTTGGGAAGTTCGGCGCGGATCAGTCTACGAATCCAAGGATGGACCGCCACGATGGCCACCAGTCCCATAACGATGGAAGTGATGAACCCAACGACGATGGCGATCAACCAGGGACCTAAGCCCGTCGCACCGATGATGCCGGCGATCGCCGCACCACAAACTCCGCAGACCAACCAAAACCAGATCGATTCAATGCTCCGCGAGATCTGGTTATGCGCCATCCAGTGCAAGACTTGTCGGGCCGTTTGAATCTTCTGCTTACATCGATCAATGGCATCCACGGAGGTTACCGGTGCCGCGTCGCTGAATGTCCGCGAAGCCGTATCGACATTCAGCGTCATGCTGCGCTGCGCCAGCAGGGTCGCCGCTTCTTGCTGCACAACGGCCAGCGCGCCAGCAATCTGCTCGATCTGCTCTTTGGCTTTATTGAGCTTGGCAATCGTCTTGTCTTTGGAGCGCATAAAACGTCGCTCGACATCCGCAATCCGCTTCTTGGCTTCGGCCGTTAGTTCGTCACCTTGACGACGAGCCTCCGTGCGGAGCCGATTCTCCTCAGCCGCCACTCCATGCACAGCCTTATACGCCCGACGTTCCGCGTCATCCCACACGGCCATGCGCTGCTGGTCCCAGTCGGTGATCGCCGCCACATGTTGCTGTTGGTAGCGAGCCAATTCCGTATCGCCACGCTCATCTGCCGCGCGCTGCGTATCGGCCAACTGATCGCGCAGACTGGCCAACTGTTGAGCGATCAACTGGCTGCCTTCCTCCAGTCTCCGCCGCAGCCCCCGGGTCAAACGTTCCAAGTGATTGCGCGTTAACAGTCGTGGTGCATGGTTCATGGCTGCTGCCTGCAATTCTGCATGGTTTGTAACGTGCGCGTCAGGTTGGGCTTCAGGTGCGAATCAGATGCGTATCAAGTGCGATCGGGGTCGGCCATCTGACGACTCAGCTGCTCGAAAAGATCGTGAGCTTCCTGAATACTAGCTACTAACTGTGAAACCGTAGGTTTAAAGGGCGAAAGATGCTCGCGCAAAAACGCTTCCCCCCGCTGATCTTTCCAAATTTCCTGGGTTGTTTGCACCTCTTCGTCCAATTGTTCCGCCAGCAAATTGAGCCGCTGCGCCAATCCGCCCAGGTCATGAGCTACTCGTCGCATGGAATTCCCCTTTTGGCCAAGCCTGGTTTCCAAGACCCAGCGCCAGGCCAGGTAATTCAGACGTTATCGTGCGATGGAATGAGCCATCGCTTATTGTATGCCGGACCTTGGCGGAAAGATACTTGCAGCCACCAGCCCACGACCGGAACGGCCCCCAAGCCACCGCTGCGCAGCAGCAAACTAACCCTCC
>JADLDX010000934.1 GCA_020846515.1 Pirellulaceae bacterium | reverse complement strand
TAATCGGTTTTGTAATAACTGCGATCAACCAATTCTTGTTTGCGCACCGGCACCATGACCGTGTATTTTTCTTGGACCGTGCTGGTCTCTTGCACGGGCTTGGTCACGGTATAGCTGCGTTTCTCAGTCCGATATTTCAAGACGGGTCGTTGGCTGACCACTTCACTGTCTTGCATCTCAACGCGATTGACCAAGCGGTATCGCGTTTGTATCTCTTCTTCCCAGACGATCTTGGGCTGCACTGTCAACGCTGGGCTTCCACAGACCTGAGCGACAGCGGGCGTGATGGTCAAGCCAGACGCAGCCGGCGTCAAAAACGACAGAGTGGCTAACAACGAGGCTCTCAATTGACGTTTCATAACAACCCAGTCCATCACGTTTCAAATCGAAAAGAGGTCGTAAGCCCAAAGCACAACTTTGAGCAACACATCTGGACAGTGCCATTGTGGCGCCAGAGGTCGGCTTTTTCAAATCTAATTCACGCTCCAGCGTGGTGAGCAGGCTAGCCAAGTGGAATGGCCATAAAGCTTTAGGAAATTTCGAAATTTTTTTCCTAATATGGGCCCGATGTCCATCGTCGTAAACCACCTATCCATCATAGTTTGCGTAAACGACGCGGCTATGCGGCACAGCCGCTTTGATCGTTACAGCTTAAGGCTCGGCACACCCGGCATCTGCAACCTATGGTTATGCAATGTCGGTGACTTGATGGCGCGCGCTGCTGCTTGGCCATCGGACCGAGCAGACCGTTTTCCTCCTTGCTCGCGAATATCAATCATGGAACTACTCTCCATTGCCACCGCCTCGGCAGCCGCCGGATTGCTGACGACATCAGCCTTCCGTCTGGCCACAGCCACTTGGCATCGGGCCCATAGCAGTTTGCAGAACCGAAGGTGGCGACGCGAGGAACAGCTCTGGCTAAAGCGCGATACTCAACATGCGCGCATGGCTAGCGAACTGAAGCGACAAAGCGTGGAAAGTTCGTCCAGCAATTGGCGCGTCATGGAAGTAGTCCAGATCGCCGATGAATCGGACGATTGCCGCTCGTTCTACCTCCAGCCGCCGCTCTCCTTGGCAAGTGCGTCAAACGCCCCGGCACGGCTGGGCAGTAGCGACAGTCAAATGTTTGCACCGGGTCAGTTCGTGCTGGTGCGTCCGGCACTGGGCGGAGCCAGTCTGCCCGTACGCTGTTATTCACTCTCAGATGCTCCCAATCAAAACTGGTGGCGTATCAGTGTGAAACGCCAAGGCGTCTCGTCCTCCAGGGCAAACGCCGTCAGCCTTAGCAACTGGCTGCACGATCACATTCGAGAAGGTGACTGCGTACTAATCGACGGTCCGCACGGCGATTTTGTACTTGAGCCCCAACAGACAGCGCCCATCGTGCTCTTAGCCGCTGGTATTGGCGTCACGCCACTGCTGAGCATGCTCAAGCACTCACTAGCCACAAACCCTCAGCGCCGCGTAGATCTTTTCTTTCAAGTTCAAGACGAGGAACATTGGCCATTTGGAAAAATGTTGCACCAGTGGTGCAAACTGTGCCCAGCATTAAACGTACATACCTACATGAGTCGCCAGAGTGAGTTGCCCGTGGTTTCCCATGGACAGGTACTCACTGGAAAATTCGACGCACAAACGATTCTCCAGGCCGTGAATGAAGAGACGCAACCTCACTTTTACTTGTGCGGTCCCGATGCCTGGATGCAGTCGATTACCAGCGGACTGTCGCAGGCCGATATCGCGCCCAGTCGTATCCATTCCGAGTCATTTGGAAATTCCGCAGAACAAACATCAGCTATCTCTGTGGCTGAGTGGTCGATTCGTTTCGAGCGTTCAGCGGTGCAAACGGATATCAGTGACCAGGCAAAACATGTTTGGCAATCAGCCAAGGAGCACGGCCTGGAATTACCGGCTGCCTGTCATAGCGGAGCTTGTGGCACATGTAAACTCAAGCTCCTCGCGGGCCGCGTAGCTTACGCGCACAAGCCAAGTTGCGTTCACGCCGACGACGAAGTCGTGGCTTGTATCGCTCAACCCATCGGCCCAATCGTCGTCGATGCCTAAAGCGATCGGTGTCCAAATTAGTTGATGCATAAAGTGTTTGATGCAGAAAATCGTTCGTCGGTGAGGCTACGTCGAACTCTAAATTCCGGTATACTGACGACATCAATACGCGCGAGATCATTCACGCGATGCATGTATCCTTCGGAGCTATGTTCGCAAGACCATGTCGAATCAGACTGTGGATGCTGAATCACACGATCCAAGCTTGATCGCCACAGCGTTTCATGAAGCAGGGCATGCAGTGGCCGCGTTGGCTCTGGGCAGACCAATTCAGCGTGTCACCATCGTGCCTGGCAAAACCCATGCCGGCGTAGCCAGCCTTGGACAATGCCAGATTCAGAAGGGGCGATTCAAGCCCACGAAAGATTGGCTAGAAGACGAAATCCTGATCCTAATGGCCGGCATGGTGGCCGAATATCAATACACCGGCCAATACTCTACGGCCGGAGCCACACAAGACCTGCGCGCGGTCCGGCGATTCGCCGAAACTCGAGCCACCGGCGAACGGCAGGTGGCTCGTCTCGAACGTCGTTTACTCGACAAAACCGAATACCTGCTAGCCGATGATGGTCACTGGCAAGCCGTACAATCCATTGTCAAAGAATTGTTAATCCATCAAACAATTAGTGGACGAGCAGCGCGACACCTGTTTGATGAGGCGACGCGCGACAAATAAGTACGCCGCCCGGCGGCCAATCAACCGCAATGCGCTAGCGTCCGGTTTCGGTTCATCGCGTGATAAAAAACCGGGGGCTAGCGCCCGGCGGCTCATCAGTCCCAAGAAACCGTGGGCTAGCGCCCTGCGGCTGATCAGTCCTAAAAACCGTGGGCTAGCGCCCTGCGGCTGATCGGCCGCGAGCGCGCTAGCGTGCGGTTAAGTCAGACGTGGATCAGTTCTTCTCGGCCACTTTGATTAGCAGTTCTGCCAGGCCGCTGGCTTTCTCAAGATCCACTTTCTCCACCAGCGCCAGCAGTTGCTCACTCTTGGCGGGCAATTCTGCGTGCAAGTTCTGCCAGACGATGTGTGGTATCAGTGAATCGTCGCCGCTGTGTGCCAGTACGTTGACCCAAACAGGCAAGCGATCGATATGCTGCAGTTTGCCAGTGGCGATGGCCACTTGCAACAACACATCGGGCGCCTTATCCGCGGCCATCAGCGTTACTTTGTCGGCCAATGGCTTGGAAGTCGGGTAGAGCTGCGCCGCTGCGCGAACCGCCCAGGCACGCACTGCCGCGTCATTGTGATCGCACCATGACAGGGCTGTTTCCAACGTCAGGGCGCGACCTGAAACAAGAGCTTGAATAGCATGCATACGATGCTTGAACGGTGTCTCGGCAGCCTTGACCAGCGATTCCAATTGGTTCACCACGCCGTCACAGTTCCGCTCGCCCAACAACCGCGTCGCTTGCTCGCGAACCATGACATTGGCGTCTCCCAATGCCTTGACCAACTCCGCGTTACTGTCTTTGCCAAGTACGCGGGCTGGCGGACGTTGGCCGTGGACCAGTCGATACAGCCGACCATGTCCGCGATCGACACCCTCGGGATCGGCCGAAGCATCTTGATAGCAGTGATAACGATCATACCAATCAAGAATGTACAGACAGCCATCAGGACCGATCTTCTGAACCACCGGCATGAACCAGACGTCGTGTGCGCTCAACAGGTCGGGGCGACCAGTCGCAAAATAGGTCGATCCTTGGCGCTGGAGTTTGTCGACATTGATGCAACTACCATGCAGGTTTCCCATCACCAAGACATCGCGATACTCTTCGGGATAGGCCGCAGTGTCCATATAGCCCAGACCGCAGTAAGCTGCCATCTGATGCTTGTGCTTGACGATCGAATCGATTTTCCAAGTATGCGGCGGATACGGGCCGCCTTGACGATGGTAGTATCCGGTCTCGGTCAAGTGCCATAGATGGTCGATCACACAGGCGCTCACAAAGGCACTGCCTTGAGGATCAAACGCGATGCCCCAGGGATTGCTGGTGCCCTCGCAAAAGAGAGTGAATTCTTTCGTGCGTGGATCGATACGGAACATGGCGCAAGTGAATTGCAGCGTACCTTTGGCTGTCGGGACTTTGGATGGGTTGAAGACTCCATTGAAGCCATAGAGATACCCATCTGGGCCCCAGGTAAGACTGTTAGGTAACTCATGCGTATCCAGTCGGCCGAAACCTGTGGCCACGACCGTCGTCTTGTCAGCCTTGTCGTCCCCGTCGGTATCTTGCATGAACAGAATGTCCGGGCTGTTGGCCACCCACACACCGCCATAACCGACCGCGATACCCGAAGGTATGTTCAGGCCTTCGGCAAAGATCTTGACCGAATCAACGCGGCCATCGCGATTGGTATCCTCCAAAATTTTAACGCGATCGCGACCCGGACCAGGTTCGTGACGCGGATACTCAAAGCTCTCCGTGACCCAGATGCGACCGCGTTCATCGAATGCCATGGCCACTGGGTTTAGCAGGTCGGGCTCGGCGGCAACCAATTCGACGCGAAAGCCATCTGGTACCGTCATTTTCTTGATCGCATCGCTGGGCGAAAGCGGTGGTCCAGGTGGTGTTTCTTGCTTGCGCGGAATGTAGACTTTGATGTCACCTTTGGCCTGCTGGGCCGAAGCGACCGGCGCGAGGCACGCCACGATTAATCCCAGGCAAGTTACCTGAAACCCAAGGCAGGCGGATTGGCAAGCAAGTTGCTTGAGCTGTCTAATAATCTTTCCTACGACCATGGTTGATTGTCGCTCCTGGTACTGGATTAAAGTGTGTGGGTTGTGGGTTGGGGGACCAAAACGTCCGATTGTACTCGAAGTTCTGCCAGCAAATCGCGGCACCAGGGCGACCGTGCGATTTGGCTCGGAAGTCACTGGATGTCCAGAGAAGAGTGTCGAAGTGAAGTGTTGTGCGGTATGAAATGACCGCGAAGATGGGAATAGCGGATGATGGTTGGTAAGCTTTTCATTGGTTGTCCAGTTTGGGCCTGCGAGGCTTGGAAGGGACTGCTGTTCACCAGCGTGGCCACGCGTAGCCAATGGCTGCCACAGTACTCAACTGCGTTCAATACGGTTGAAGGCAACAGTTCGTTTTACGCCTTGCCCAGTTTGGAGACCGCCCTTCGCTGGCGCGAGTCGGTGCAACCTGGCTTTCGATTCGCCTTGAAGATGCCGCGAGCCATTTCGCATGAGTGCAGACTACTGGGCGCTACAGCGGACCTGCAAGCATTTCTGGCCGTGGCCGAAGTGCTGCATGCGGGCCATTGCCTGGGACCATCGTTCCTGCAAATGCCACCTGACTATTCACCACGGAATCGACCGGATCTCGAGAGCTTCCTCCGCGACCTGCCCAAACATTTACCCTGGGCCGTGGAAGTGCGTCATCCCAGTTGGTTTGACGCATCGGCACACGAGAAGTGGCTGGATGAGTTGTTGCGTGAACTGAATATTGACAAAGTAATTTTCGATTCACGACCGCTCTACTCCAAGCCACCTGGCGATGACTCCGAAAAAGCGGCTCAAGTTCGCAAGCCTCAAACACCTGTGCGTCAAACCGTTACGGGACGACATCCGTTTTTGCGTCTTATCGGTCGCACTCAGATCGAAGAGGTACAACCCTGGATCCACCAATGGGCGCCGGTTATCGCTCAGTGGCTAGCCAATGGACTTGAACCGTTCGTGTTCACGCACGCGCCCGACGACCGATACGCACCGCCTTTTGCGCGTCAGCTTTACGCGGCTATTGGTGAGCATTTACCGCAACTGGCGCCACCACCGCTGTGGCCTGCCGAAAAATCAGGCCCCAGCGAAATCCAACTCACACTGTTCTAACTGGACAACGCCACTTTGAATCGAATTCACAGTGATTCGCTGCGATTTTAGATATTAGCCGCATTGGCGTTAGCCACCGTTGTCGCTGAAAAAACCGGGGCTAACGCCCAGCGGCTGATTCAAAGTGGCGCTGTCCAGCTAAGCGTCGTTGCTAAGCACGATCTTCGAGCCTCTACCCCTCACTCCAAACTTAGATACCCACTGTCATGAATCGATTTACCGTTCTCGTGTTGCTTGTATGGTCGCTTTCACCCTGCTTTACCCAAGCGCAAGACCGCAAGCAATTGATCATTCATGCAGACGATGCCGGTATGTCTCATTCGGTCAATGTCGCCACCATCGATGCGTTGGAGAAAGGCATCGTGACATCGGCCAGCATCATGGTGCCATGTCCATGGTTCAAAGAGTTTGCACAATATGCCAAGGCTCATCCGCAATACGACTACGGCATACATCTGACGCTGAATTCGGAATGGGATGTCTATCGTTGGGGCTCTGTAGCAGGTAACGCGCGCGTGCCATCGCTGATCGATCCAGAGGGTTATTTGTGGGACGGCACGGACCAGGTCAAGCAGCATGCCAAAGCAGATGAAGTGCGCATCGAGCTCAAGGCCCAAATTGATCGAGCGCTGGCCTTTGGTGTGCCGCTGTCGCACTTGGATACCCACATGGGCAGTCTGATGACCAGACCGGATTTGATTGAGGTCTATGTGCAATTGGGACTCGAGTACAAGTTGCCGGTGTTGTTCTTCAAACGCCTGGCACCCGAAGCGGCCAAAGCGTACCCAGCGCTGGCCGATCGCCAACTTTCGGCCGCGGCCAAGTTAACGGCCGCAGGACTACCTATGCTCGACAATCTGCTGCAGTTCTACGGTGGAGACAATCCCGCCAAACGCCTCGAGACCTACCGGCAGTCGCTCCGCCAACTGCCCAACGGAGTCACCGCCTTGTTAATTCACTGCGGCATAGATAACGCGGAATTACAAGGCATCACCAGCAGTTCCGCCCGCCGCGATCAAGACTATCGGATCTTCACCGATCCGGAGATCGGTCAGTTCATCAACCAGCAAGGGATCGAGCTGACGACTTGGAAAACGCTCCATCGGGAAGCCACGGGTCGTTAGCAGTTGGTAGCGATGGTTTCGCCGGCCCGCATGGCCTGGTGCTTTACCCAGCGGGGGTAACCGTGGCAGCATCCTCCGCTTCAGGGACCGGGGCCGACTACCTTCGCCGGCTAAAGACCAGGACTAAATCCAGGTTTTCGCTGATGTTTAATGTAAAAACGTGTGGGTTGTTCGGGTGTTGAGGAGGAAGGGGACACGGATTTGTGCCGAATCACCATATTTCTTCATGTCGAGTATTGAGCCACGAACGGTGATGGCTAAAGTCGTACGTGTGAGTGCAAGCCGCCATGGAACTATCGCTGGCGAGCGAGCGGCAAGATTCACTCACGCACGGGTCGTTCAGTCGGATGGCTGGTCGACGGAAAACGATGGCTTGGCCCCAGTACGGATGTTGGAAATTCAGGAACTGTCATGAGCAATACTCCCTTCCCCGCTGCTGAAGAAGAAATCGACCTCCTCCTGCGCAATGCACGGCTGCGCGACGAGTTGGAGCCCTATGTGGACGAGTCGGTCGACATCGTCCAATCGCGCTGCATGACGCTGGCCGAGGAAAATGAGTTTCTAGAATCCATGCTGGCGTGGGAACGTGCGCCTGCGTTACCGATCAGCCGTTGGTTTGAACCTGCTTTATCCCTCCCACCTCCTGACAAACTGGACGATGACGTGCTAAGTACATTGCTGTATGACACAATCGATCGTTTGTTCTCCCGTCGTATCGTGCTGCAAGATACCGATCACCTATCGGATCGCCAACTGTATACTCTGATTTACCGCGATATCTTGCCTAGTTGGGAAAAGAAGGTGGACTTGCCTGGCAATCGTCTGTCGTGGCGTTGCTTGGACGACGACGATGCTGATACCTGGTTGCGTTATTACGCTACCGAACAAGAACGTATTCAATGGCTGGAGAATAACGAAGGTCCACTGCCCTCGGCGGAATCGTTGCCCTTCCCTCGAAATCTGCCTGGCGCCGATTGATCTGTATATGACTGATTCGCTCAGCCTACTGCCTGCCGTTACCGTTCGCGATCTGGTTCAGATCATGGAGCAGATCGCACCGCTGGCGCTGAGCGAGTCGTGGGATAATACAGGTCTCCTTTTGGGAAGTATGAACGCGGCGGTAGAACGCGTCATGACCTGTCTGACCCTGACCCCAGAGAGCGTTCAAGAAGCGATCCAACAGCGGGCAAGCCTGGTGATCAGTCATCATCCCCTGCCCTTCAAGCCCTTGGCGAAGATTACCAGCGAAAGTTATACGGGCCATTTGATCTGGCAACTGGCCAGCCATCGCATTGGTATCTACAGCCCGCACACAGCATGGGACTCAGCCCCCGACGGCATCAATGCTCAGCTCGCCCGCAAACTCTCGCTGATCGACATTGAGCCACTCATCCCGAACGCGGCGCAGCCACAGCTGGGTGCCGGACGTTTCGGCCGCTTGACCCGCGCCAGCGACATACCGACACTCGCCCGCAAACTATCTTCAACCGTTCCGCACTGCCGCCCGCGGGCTGTCATGACGGACCGTCCTATAGGACGAGTAGCCCTCGGATGCGGCAGTGGTGGCACGTTTGTTTCCGTCGCTGCCCAGCAAGGTTGCGACCTGCTGGTTACCGGTGAGGCCACGTTTCATACTTGCCTGGAAGCTCAGTCACTAGGGATGGGTCTGTTGCTGATTGGACACTTTGCCAGCGAGAAGTTTGCCATGGACCAAATGGCCACGCGACTGGCCAATGCCTTTCCCCAGTTAACCGTTTGGGGCAGTCTGACAGAAAGCGATCCAGTCTGCAGCTTGATGAACGAAACCAAGTCTATCCCCTGAACCGGCGGAAGGCTTGGACGCGGGCAACGGCCGCTGCTGGGCTTATTTTGCCTATCAAGCATTCTCTACCCACAAGTTGCGTTGGTGCGTTTCGCCTTCGAAAAACTAGCTGGCCAAACTCTTTTGCTAGCTAAAGACCGCGATACTATTCGATGAAAGGCAGTACTTAACAGCGACGGCTGAAGCCAGTCCGCTCCAAACCTACTGGCTTTTTAAGTATGCCGTGGCTGTTGAGTCTAGTGCCTGGAGAGTACAGAATCTGACCTGCACTTAGGTCAGGGCTGACGGGCACCAGAGTCGAATTCCGTGGAGACCCAGAAAAGATGTTTCGACCAATCATGTTAGGGTGGGTCGCATGCTTGAGCTTATTGGTGGCCGCAGCCACTGAATCGGCGCGAGCAGACGACCAGGACGGCATCAAGCCGTTGCCGTTAACCACCACGGCCTCACTGGGTGGCTACGACGCCACCGTTCCACAACCACTTACGATTGCTCAGCAGCGGGCTCGCTTTGATGCGGATCAGCGAATGTTGCGGATGCAATGGAACAAGTGGATCGGGTACGAGCCGCTTCGGCCGGCTCTGCCAAACGCCATGATGAACAACGAGATGAATCCGTACTATCTCCAGCCGGTTCGGTATCGGCCGGTGTGGGGAGTTTGGAATCACGGATCTCGTATCTGGTAAACGTCACCCACCCGGCAGCCGTCCCCGGTTGACAACCGCGGGATTGGCACCTAATCTTCAACATTGAGTTTCCGAGCCAGCTTCCTTATCGACTCGCCTTATCTCTGGTCGCAGAAGCTGCACATCGGAAGAATGCACCTAAGAAAGTCCAACACGAAGCGTTTGATTATGCAGCCGACTGACAGCCTGTTGATTATTAACCCGATTATTATCCAGCAGCGCTGACCCAGGGAGCGTGCATCCGTTCAATTGAACGCCACACCTATCCAAACCCCTGGAGCAACAGCTTCAGGGGTTTTTTGTTCGTTTCTTCCAAAACTGTGAGGCAGTCCAGGGCGACTGCCGGAGAGCCACTGACATGAGCCTCGACACGCCACGCAACATCGCTATCTACGACACGACGCTCCGCGACGGATCGCAAGGCGAAGGCATTAGCTTCTCGTTGCAAGACAAGTTGGCTATTGCTGGCCGCCTGGCGGAGTTTGGCGTCGACTACATTGAAGGTGGTTATCCCATGTCCAATGAAAAGGACGCCGAGTTTTTTGCGCATGTGCGCAAAATGGACTTGGGTTCGTCTCGGGTGTGCGCCTTCGGCATGACGCGTCGGCGTGGCATGAAGGCCGCTGAGGATCCAGGCCTACTGGGTTTGCTCTCAGCCCAAACACCAGTGTGCACCGTCGTCGGCAAGAGCTGGGACTTTCATGCCACCGAAGTGCTCTCGGTCTCGCTGGAAGAGAACCTGGCCATGATTGGCGACAGTGTCGAATTCTTGGCGCGACATTGCGAAGTCGTCTATGACGCCGAACATTTCTTCGATGGCTACAAAGCCAATCCCGAATATGCATGCCTGGCCATTCGCACTGCAGCCCAGGCAGGTGCCAAGTGGATCGTGCTTTGCGATACCAATGGTGGAACTCTGCCCGAGGAAGTTGCTCAAATCGTCGCAGCCGCTCGCGAGACACTAGCCGGTGTGCCCAATGTGCAGCTAGGCATCCATTGCCACAATGATGGTGAACTGGCCATCGCCAATTCCCTTTCGGCCATTGACTCTGG
>JADLDX010000933.1 GCA_020846515.1 Pirellulaceae bacterium | reverse complement strand
AGTCCCTGTCGCGTATCTGCTTCGAATTTTAGGCAAAGATCATAGCTTGAGTCGATTCGCAAATACCGACATGGACTGGTTCTTTTTTTCTGTCTCCCTTTTTTCTGTCTCCCTCCGGCCTGTGAATGGAAGAAGACAGACAGAAAAAAGGGGACAGAAAAAGAAAGCATCCAGCACGAATCGAAGAGGAAGTCGTTTTTAATTGCGTCACTGGCTAAACTGTACGCAATAAACGGTTGTCGCTCAGGTAACTGACCGAGTCGTTATCATTTTTCAGTTCCATAGGGAGCGAGTCATGCGCCGCAGACATTTTGCATCGTTAGCGAGTGTTGGGTTGATCGCTGCCCTTGCCCCCAGATCCGGCAAATGTTCGGAAAGTGCTGCAGCAATCTCGCCGCTGGCCGGCAGCGCTGAAGGACCGTGGCGCCGACTGTTCTTGGACAGTTCTGTCATCGAACAGAAGTCAGGTGTGGTTCGCAAGTTTCATGCAGCCGAGAAGCTGGACCAATCGATCGTGATTCGCGATCGACCTTGGGAAGGTGTATCCGCCATAACTGGTCCGTATGTCTATGGCACCGTGTTGCATGAGGGCGATCGTTACCGATTATGGTACCAAATTTTGTTTCAAGGCAACCACGTGGGCTATGCCGAATCGACCGATGGTGTGCACTGGGCGAAACCGGAACTGGACGTTGTGACGTACGAGGGCAAGCCAACCAACCTGGTCGTCTCAGAGTTCGATACAGCCAAAACCGGCGGCGTTTGTCACAATCCGACGGTCATTCCGCGACCACACGACCCCGACCCGAATCGCCGTTATGCACTCTATGGCTATGACGGCAAAGCTGGGCATGCGCGGGTAGCTTTTTCGCCAGATGGGATTCATTGGCGGTATCCGGCGGCCAGCTTTGAACAAGGATTGTTCTCATCATCGGACGTCGTAAACTTCGGCTTTGATCCCGATCAGCGCCGCTACTTCAGCACATGGAAGACACGCAATCGCCGTGGTCGCGCCGTCGGCATCGCCTGGTCAGCCGACGGTGAGAGTTGGGTCAAGCCCTTTGAGGGCCCGGTATTCGTGGCCGATGATCTTGACCCCGATGACACTCAGATCTACGGCATGCCAGCCTTTGCGTATCAAGGTTTATATGTCGGTACGCCATGGATCTACCGTGCGCGCTATTTTCGCTATGGTCAATACAGCGTCGACAAACTGCACGAAGCCCAGTCGGATTCAACGCGCACGATGGATATCCAATTGGCCTGGTCATGGGATCAAGTCAATTGGACGCGGCCACCGGAGCGTGATCAATTCATTCCCCGCGGAAAGGCCGGTTCATGGAATGGCGGCATGATCGTGACAGCTTCAGCACCCGTGGTGGTGGGGAACCAACTGCACTTTTATTACGGCGGCACCGATCGCGTTCATGACGAAAAGCGCGCGGCTGCCTCGATTGGCCTGGCGACACTGCGCTTGGACGGATTCTGTTCCATGGTTTCTGAAAGCCCGGCCGCCCAAGACGGTTGGTTGATAACGCGCCGTGAACCAATGCTGACCCCGCGCGTCATGATCAATGCCAAGACATCCGCACGCGGTGAGGTGACCGCCGAACTGCTCAATCGTAAAAACAAAGTCGTCAGCGGCTTTTCTCGCGAAGAATGCATACCATTCCGCGGTGACTCCGTCGACCATAGCCTGAGATGGAAAAGTGATCGCTTGCCGTCCGACGGTACACAGCGCGACTACAAAATCCGCTTCTGGCTCAACGAGGCGGAACTGTTCTCGTACTTGCCGGAAGCACTGGACCCACAGCAGAAGGACCTGGCGCGATTTCCAATCGCTGGGCCGTGAGTCTTCTCGGCTGCGCATCTAGCGACGCGAGGCTTATCATTCAACGGTCGATGCGAATGCGAAGACTGGACGCAATCGCTATGCGGCTTGACTGGCCGTCTCTGGCTGGCATGGGAACTGAATGGTCCACGCTGAATCGTCCGTGATCTGGTCGGTTGCACACCAGTCGATGACATTAGCAACATTAGCAAAATCAGCGGCGTTGGTGACACTGATTAATTGGGTGGTGTCGAGGGTGTCGACGGCCTGCACCTCCAGAGCCTGATCATAGCGCCCGTGAGGTTCGTAGTAGTGCAGCACCATGGAAACTCGCTGGGGTTGACTGGAGAGCCATGTGGTGTGCGGTATGCAATGGATGATCGTCTGTTGCTGGTCCAATGCGATCAGTTTCGATTGCAGTTCAGCGGCCAGGGCGATCGATTCGCGATAGATACGACGCGACAGATATCCAAGTCCCAAGATGGCGCATAAGACGACCACGACCGAGAGGGTGGCCAGAGCGATCGTACGATCCGAGTGGGTAAAGCCAGCGCCTGGGACCGGACTGATTAACTGCCCCAGGCTGATGAGCACCAGGAATAGCCATAACGAGCCGGCGCAGGCCAGTAGCGATCGAGTGGATGTCAGCAGAGTGAGCATATTCTTCCCCACATTATTGAGAGGTCCAATGGTGAGCATTGGGCAATTGGTTGAACGTTGGAAGGTGACCTGCATTGACGTGGGGATTCGCCACGCAACCATACCCCTTAGCTGATCGTCAGGCCTTACCGAAGCCGCAAATTCGCGGGCATTCGTGCGCGAGGTTGTTGGAGGATGCTGCGTTTGAGAGTCGCAGCAAGCCCGCAGTATGTAGGGTGGTAATTGGTACGGTTGACTCTTAATTGGTCAGATTCTCTGAAGACACGGTCGTCCAGTGGCGTGTAGTCGAATCGCTCCGCGACTCGAACAGGATCTGACGTGTAGTCGAATCGCTCCGCGACTCGATCAGCATTTGGCGAGTCGCGGAGCGATTCGGTTACAAAATCTCAAATT